>SKNL01000223.1 GCA_007120555.1 Balneolales bacterium | reverse complement strand
TTGGACAAGTGGAAGTGGATCCCGCCGTGGTAAACCTCTCGGCTTTTGAAACGTTCTACTCCGAGCGCAGGCCGTTTTTCCTGGAGGGATCTGAAATTTTCAGCTTTGGATTCAATGGTTTGATAGGCATGGGCGATGAGCCCACGGTGTTTTATTCCAGGAGGATTGGCCGCGCGCCACACGGGCAGGTGCCGGAAGAGGCCCTGTATGCCGACATGCCCACTCAGACACCGATTGCAGGAGCTGTGAAAATCAGTGGAAAAACATCAGGCGGCTGGTCTCTCGGGATGCTGAACGCACTCACTTTGGAACAATCTGCCGATTACGAAATGCCGAATGGACAAATACGGTCGGCGCCGGTAGAGCCGCTGTCAAACTACACGGTTTTGCGGGTCAAAAAGGATTTCAGGGACGGTCAGACGGTGGTGGGATTCATGGGAAACGGTGTCTATCGCGACCTGGCCACGCCATCGCTTGAAGCGCTCCTGGCCGGACATGCCGGAAGTGCAGGCCTCGATTTCGAACACAGCTGGAGTCAGCGCAAATACCGGATCAACGGTCGTTTTGTAGCCAGTCACGTTGACGGCAGCACGGAGGTGATGCAGCGCCTGCAAAATTCAAGCGCACGCTATTTTCAGCGTCCGGATGCCCGGCATCTTGATTTCGATGCAGACCTTACCAGCATTCAGGGATTTCTTGCCGATGTAATGGTAAGCCGGTATACGCGAAACTGGACGACACAATTGCGCCATTACGCCATCACTCCGGGTTTTGAAGTCAACGACATGGGATTCCAGCGGGCGGCTGACCGGCGCATCCTGACCGCAATCCACCGTTATGAACAACCTTCGCCGCAGGGCGTATTTCAAAACTGGAGCATATTTGCAGCTACTCTCAATTCGTGGAATACTGCAGGCAAGTACCTTTTCAACTTGCATGGATTTGGCGGACATGTACGCTTGAGGAACTTCTGGTCTGTCAACGCCGAAGGGATTTACAGTTTTGAGACCTCTGACGACCGCCTGACACGGGGTGGTCCGATTGCACGAAAACCAGCTGGCTATCAGGGCGGTCTCCACCTCAACTCTGATTCAAGAAAGGATTTCCGCGTATCGGCGGGATTCAATATGTACCGGTCTCCGGGAATCCGGGATTTCAGTCTGACCCGGTATGTGAACCTGACGTACCGGCCCCATCCGTCAGTAAACCTCTCCCTGCAACCTTTGTTTACCAGCAACCGGACTGGCACGCAGTATGTGACAACAGTGTCCGATCCGGCTGCCAGAGCAACGTATGGAAGTCGTTATGTATTCGCAGATATGGATCAGCAAACCTTGTCTGTATCTATTCGGGCCGACTGGACCTTCACACCCGACCTCAGCCTGCAGCTTTATGTCCAGCCCTTCATATCGGCCGGCAACTTTAGCAATTTCAAGGAGCTCAGCCTGCCGGGCAAGTATGAATATTCGGTATACGGCACCGACATCGGCAGCATCTCGTTTGATGA
Organism: Balneolales bacterium; assembly: GCA_007120555.1. Taxonomy (GTDB): domain Bacteria; phylum Bacteroidota; class Rhodothermia; order Balneolales; family Natronogracilivirgulaceae; genus SKNL01. The sequence goes on along the minus strand of SKNL01000223.1, from coordinate 5,762 downwards.
AGACAGCGAACGCTACGAGGTAAACCCCGGTGGAGAAGACGGTCCGGCTGAATCTTTTGGATTCAGCAATCCCGATTTCAAGATGTGTTCCCTGCGCGGTAATGCTGTTCTGCGCTGGGAATTTCGCCCTGGCTCATCTTTGTATCTGGTCTGGCAGCAATCACGGCAGGCCTTCGGCAACGAAGGGATGCTTCGACCGGTCAGTGACTACTCCGATATGATCGATGCCCCGGCCCGGCATATATTCCTTGTAAAAGTGTCCTACTGGATGGGATACTGATTCTTGCGCATTTATTCAACTTCAATTGCGTGCTGCTATCCAAGGTGCCGCATGCGGGTAGTCGCTGCGGGTAGTCGCTGCCGGGAATCTTATTTCCACAATAATTCTTATGCCTTGTATATTGATTGTCCGGCCATCATAAAAAATCATTATAAATGGTAAAGCAATGACTGATGAAATCAGGACATCAATCATCGGTTTTGGCATGTCCGCGCGTGTTTTTCATGCGCCTGTCATTTTGACCATCCCCGAATTTCGCATCACTAAAGTAGTGGAACGTTATCGGGAGGAGTCACGGGAGCACATTCCGGGTGTGGATGTGGTCCGGGAAACAGACGCACTTCGACCGATTCCGGAAGAAACGGAAACCGAATTCCTGGCGGGAAAATCCGGGAGAGGGCAGCGGTAATTTCTTTGATCTCGGTCCCCATCTGATCGATCAGGCTTTGGTGCTGTTTGGTCCGCCGCAAATGGTAACAGCTGATATCAGATCTCAGAGAGATGATGCGCTCACGGATGATAATTTTGAACTGATCCTGCACTATGACAGTTTGAAAGTGACCTTGAAGTCAGGCATGCTGGTGCGTGCAGAGACTCCAAGGTTTCTGTTGCATGGAACAAACGGGTCTTTTGTCAAATATGGGATGGATCCGCAGGAAGACGAGCTGAAGGATGGGCGTTCTCCGGCCGAACCGGGATGGGGTGCCGAACCGGAGTTCAAGCCTGAAATTTAAGATCGGACGGCATGATATTTCGCGCCGTTCCTGCGCTTGGCGGCGGATTTCATTTTTGCGCCGTTCCTGCTGGATCCGGAAGCCGGCCCGTTGCTGCTGCGAAATTTGCGCGGCTGTCGCTGCTGCTGTTTTTCCGGTTCGGGCGGATTGTGGTCAACCAGCGGGTAGTCATGTCCATCGACCACGGGCAGCTTCTTGCCGATGAGTTTCTCAATATCACGCAGGTACGTTTTTTCCTGTGCGTCGCAAAATGACAGGGCTGTTCCGTTCAGTCCCGCCCGGCCGGTCCGGCCGATGCGATGGATATACGTCTCGGGAATATTCGGCATTTCATAGTTGATCACGTACTGCAGCTCATCAACATCAATGCCGCGGGCCGCGATATCGGTAGCCACGAGTACACGCGTCATCCCATTCTTGAAATTGCCCAGGGCTTGCTGGCGGGCGCTCTGTGATTTGTTCCCGTGTATGGCCTCGGCTTCAATATTGCTGCTCTGCAGGATCTTGACAACCTTGTTGGCCCCGTGCTTGGTGCGGGTGAAGACGAGTGCGGATGCAATCCCCTCATCCTTCAGCATATCCACCAGGAGGTTCTTTTTGTTGCCTTTATCGACGAAGAACAGGCTTTGCCGAATGGCATCTACTGTTGGCGACTCAGGGGTGATCTGCACCTTGACCGGATTGTGGAGAATTGTTTGCGACAATTTCACGATTTCGGGTGGCATTGTCGCCGAAAAGAAGAGCGACTGGCGTTTGCGGGGCAGGGCGGCCAGCAGTTTGCGGACATCGTGGATGAATCCCATATCCAGCATGCGGTCGGCCTCGTCGAGTACAAAAATCTGAATGTGTTCCAGGGAGATGTGGCCCTGATTCATAAGGTCGAGCAGGCGTCCGGGTGTGGCAATGAGGATATCCACCCCGCGCCCAAGCCTGGCAACCTGGCCGTTTTGATTGACACCGCCGAACACGACGGCGCTGGTCAGGCCGGTGTGCCTGCCGTAACTTTTAAAACTTTCATCGATCTGGATGGCCAGCTCCCGCGTGGGAGTGACGATCAGGCTTCGGATGGGCTTGACTGATTTGCGGCGCTTGTTCGAATAAAATTGTTGTCCCGCCGCAGTTTTATTCCCGGGAGTGCCATTGCGTCCGGAATGGCTGACCTCACTGCTGAGCAGCTGGAGGATCGGGATTGCAAAAGCGGCTGTTTTACCGGTTCCGGTCTGTGCCGCGCCAAGAAGATCTTTCCCTTCAAGGACGACAGGTATGGATTGTGACTGGATGGGGGTTGGTTTGCTGTAACCTTCTTCTGATAATGCTCTGAGGATGGGTTCTGATAGTGCTAGTGATGTAAAAGACATATATGGTATTAAAACGAAAATGGCCCGCTGTATAATTGATACAGCCGGGCCATAAAAAAACTGTAAGTCCCAATATACGGATAAAATCAATAAAAAGATAAAATTGACATGGGGTGCCGTCGTATAATCACAATTCCGTATACTTTCTGGCATTCCCCCGGGCTTTGGAGACGGGGTATTTGGCGCGGTTTTCGGCGACCTTTTCCCGGATGATGGCGGCGACATCCAACTCCTGTTCATGTGCGAGCAGCAGGCAGTACATAAACAGATCGGCCAGCTCGCTCCGGATCTTGTCCCGGTCCGCATCCTCCGGTGATTTCCACAAAAACAGCTCCAGAAGTTCGCTGGCCTCTATGCTGGCGGCAATGGCCAGATCCTTTGCATTGTGGAACTGCTTCCAGTCGCGTTCGTCGCGAAAGGCGATCAGCTCACGCGTCAGCGCGTCGATCCCGGAGTTAGCCGGCATGTCAGGGCCGTTTGGTTCGGTATCTTTTTTAGCGGATGGTTTCATTTACCTGGTATTGCTCATGGCTGCCTGGTGTAATCAGGAATTTCAAGTTATAATACAAAACCGAACAGAGCGGGTAAAGAAGATGCTGAAATCGGAATGATTTTCACTCCGCCTTGATTATCGGGATAACCATGATCGCTTGGCAAACCAATGAACACCCTGCAACAATGAAATCAGACATCGACACAGATGCAACAGACCAGGCGTCTGCAAACGCACACGTTACCGAACAGACCATGAGCCTGTGGAAGGTCAACCTCATCGCCCTGGCGCTGATCCCGCCGGTCACCATCTTGCTGGCAGCGCCGTTCATCCTGCTGTGGGGATACGGGCCGTTGGATGTCACCCGGTTCCTGCGGTGGGAATACCTGGTGCTGGTGGTGATCCCGGGAGTGGTTGTGCATGAAGTGCTGCACGGAGCCGGATGGGCACTGTTCACCCCAAACGGCCTGCGATCCGTCAAATTCGGGTTCAAATGGCAGTTCCTTACGCCCTACTGCCACTGCAAAGAGCCCCTGAAGGTGCCGCACTATGCTTTCGGGGCCGGACTCCCGCTCGTGGTCCTGGGCCTGTTGCCCGTTGCCGCAGCCATCATCACCGGCAGCGGTACGCTCATGTTCTTCGGCCTGTTTTTCACCTGGGCGGCCGGAGGCGACATAATCGCCCTGTTCCAGCTCGCCCGGCTCGACAAAAACCTGCTGGTTTCCGATCATCCGGAGGAGATGGGGTTCTATATCCAGGCGGATGGGGGTTGAGCGCCGTCAGGCAGCCGGCAATTTTTCCCGTCAACATCAAGGCGTCGCCGAATGCTTCTAAAACTGGGTATGATCGGGCCGGAAAAGAATTGCAACAGTGCTTGAACCAGGGAGCCGCCGATGACTCACAGTTCCACAAAGGTGATACCTGCGTTTTTTCGATCGGTGTGCATCGAGTTTTTGAGTTCCGGGAATTTCGAGATGAGATTGGCGCCCTGCCGGGTGGATACGGCAAACTGATCGCCCGCAACGAATCCCCGGATGACACGGCGGCGCCTGAGGTCCGCAAGATGCTGTGGCAAAGCGGCTTTGATGCGCCCGCCGGCACCGGTGGAGCCCCAGCCGTGAATCACCTTGACTAACGCCACTCCCTGCTGGCGCGCCACGCTCAGTTTCAAGTCGAGCTGCACCATTGCCTGGGCCACATCCGGCATCCCCGATTCAATATTGACGGTTACGATCTTTTGTCCACCCGCCTTCTTCGCCTTTTTGAATCCTGGTGGCGTTGCAAACGGGTTTGTCTGCACCGAACCCGCGCCGGCCGGTGACCCGCAATAGGGACATGAGGCCGTCGATCCTTTAAATTCATTTCCGCAGACGCTGCAAATATTCATTTCTGTTGGATGGGGTGTCAGATCGGTTTCCCGGCCAACGGCAGGACAAGCATGTTCAGCCGATAGTCGCGCGACGTGGGATTATAGCAAAATGAAATGGTCATGACGGCTTCCCGTCACACAGAAGCATGATTATGACCGTCATGGACACTGCATGTGACGTCAGAACCGTAGGTCACGAAGTTAAATATCAAATATAAACACATGTAACTATAAAAACGCACGCCTTGCCGGCGAAATTACCGGGAATCAGGATGACCGCCCGTTTCAGGATAACGGCCAGGAAATAACGTGCCTCTTGCACGGCAAATCGCGTATCTTTCGTTTCCAATAAAACAGACCGTTTTTCAAGGCAGAATTGCAGCCTGGCAGGCCAGATGGAAGCAGGCAGGCCAGATGGGATTAAGCGGTTAAAAAAGAGTCAAAGCTGGAAATAATTGCCATGCGGAAGGAGATACAACTGATCGTCCCGCCGGATGTGGCCGGGGAACCGGACAAATTGCGGCGGCAGGTATCCGCGGCGGCCAAAGTCGATCCCGATGAGATCCGCCATGTGGAGATCCTGCGCCGTTCGGTCGATGCGCGCGGCCGCCGGGTGAAGGTGAACCTGAAGGTGATGGTGTATGTCAACGAGCCCTATCAGCCGGAAAAACCGCAGCTGCCCTACTATCCGAACGTTTCCGGTGGCAGGGAGGTGATCATCATAGGCGCAGGTCCGGCCGGACTCTTTGCCGCCCTCCGGCTGATAGAGCTGGGCTGGAAGCCGGTCATCCTGGAACGGGGCAAGGATGTCAAGGCGCGCATCCGCGACATCAAGGCGCTGAACGTGGACCACATCGTCGACGAGGATTCCAACTACTGCTTTGGCGAAGGCGGCGCGGGTACCTACTCGGACGGCAAGCTGTACACGCGGGTCAAAAAACGAGGCGATGTGCGGCGCATACTGGAGCTGCTGGTCGGCTTCGGGGCCACGCCGGACATCCTGGTGGATGCGCATCCGCACATCGGCACCAATAAGCTTCCGGGCATCATCGCCGCAATGCGTGAGTGCATCCGCACCCACGGCGGCGAGATCCATTTCGAGTCCCGGGTCACCGATTTTCTTCTGGAAGGTGACCGAATCAAGGGGGTGCGCATCCGGAATGGCGATGTCTTCCGGAGCGACCGTGTCATACTGGCAGCCGGCCATTCCGCCCGCGACCTGTTCCGGCTGCTGCACCGGCTCGGCATTGCCATTGAACTCAAGCCGCTGGCCATCGGCGTGCGCGTGGAGCATGCGCAGCAACTCATCGACCGCATCCAGTATTCGTGCGAGGACCGGGGGCCGTATCTGCCGCCGGCGGCGTACAGCATTGTGCGGCAGGTGGGTGGACGCGGAGTGTACAGCTTCTGCATGTGTCCGGGCGGGGTAATCGCCCCGTGCGCCACCAGTCCGGGTGAGATCGTCACCAACGGCTGGTCCTCGTCGCGCCGCGCCCGGTCCACGGCCAATTCCGGCATAGTGGTCGAA
>SKNL01000145.1 GCA_007120555.1 Balneolales bacterium | reverse complement strand
TTCCCGATTCAGGACACGCGGGAACAAAGTATTCTGGAGTTTATCTACTATTCTGTGGATACGCCCAAATACTCGATAGAAGAATGCCAGGAGCGGGGTCTGACCTATGCGCTTCCCCTGAAAGCAAAACTGCGCCTCTCATCATCCGATCCCGGTGATGATGCCAGTGAAACCATCGAACAGGAGGTCTTTCTCGGAGACCTTCCCTGGATGACCGAAAGCGGAACCTTTATCATCAACGGTTCGGAGCGGGTCATTGTAAGTCAGCTGCACCGCTCCCCCGGTGTGTTTTTCGGACAGTCGCTGCATCCCAATGGGACACAGCTCTATTCCGCCCGGGTAATCCCTTTCAAGGGTTCCTGGATCGAACTTACGACCGATATCCGCGATGTGCTGTGGGCCTATATCGACAGGAAGAAGAAACTCCCCGTAACCACACTGCTTCGCGCCCTCGGGTTTTCCACGGACCACGAGATCCTCAGCATTTTCGATCTGTCGGATGAGATCAACATCAAAACAGCCAAGTCTTTCAAGAGTGCCGTGGGCAGGAAACTGGCCACCGATATTGTGGAAAACCTGGTCGAAGAAGTGGTTGATGATGAGACCGGCGAAGTCACCGAGGCAAAACGCAGGAACATCCTCTTCCCGCGCGATCATGAGATCACCGATGAGGATTTCCAGGCCTTCAAGAATGCCGGCATAACCAGCATCCATGTGCTTAAGGCAAGGGATGAAGACCACGAAGAGTCCGTGATCCTCAACACCCTTCGCAAAGACACCAGCCACAACGAAGAAAGCGCCCTGGCAGAGGTATACCGCCAGATCCGATCCGGTGACATGCCGGATATGGAGACGGCCCGCTCCGTACTGGACCGCCTCTTCTTCAGCGACAAGCGCTACGACCTTGGCGAAGTGGGACGTTACCGCCTCAACAAGCGACTTCACCTGGATGAATCCCTGGAGCTGCAGGTGCTGACCAAAAACGATATCATTGCGATTATCAAGGAGCTGATCCGCCTGAAGGATTTGAAATCCCAGGTGGATGATATCGATCACCTCAGCAACAGGAGAGTCCGTACCGTGGGCGAACAGCTCGCCCAGCAATTCGGACTCGGACTGGCGCGCATGACCCGAACCATCCGTGAGCGGATGAACTCCCGTGATGCGGAGCAGTTCACACCGCAGGATCTGGTCAACGCCCGGACCATTTCCAGCGTGATCAACACGTTCTTTGGAACGAACCAGCTTTCCCAGTTCATGGATCAGACCAATCCGCTGGCCGAACTTACCCACAAGCGCCGGATGTCGGCACTCGGTCCGGGCGGTCTGACCCGGGAGCGCGCTGGTTTCGAGGTGCGCGACGTGCACTATACGCACTACGGCCGCCTGTGTCCCATCGAGACACCGGAAGGCCCCAACATCGGACTGATCTCCTCGCTGTGCGTGCATGCCAAGGTCAACGATTTCGGATTCATCGAGACCCCCTACCGCAAGGTGGAAAAGGAGACCGTATCCAAAAAAATCGAGTATCTTGCTGCCGAGCAGGAGGACGAAACCGTTATCGCCCAGGCCAACGCTCCGCTCAACAAGGACAGCAAGTTTGAGAACGATCTTATTTTCTCCCGATTCCGTGACAGCAATGTCGTACTCGCCTCACCGGATGAAGTGCGGTACATGGACATCTCCCCCAACCAGATTGTATCGGTTGCGGCAGGAATGGTGCCGTTTATCGAGCACGATGATGCCAACAGGGCGCTTATGGGATCAAACATGCAGCGCCAGGCCGTGCCGCTGCTCAGGCCGGAAGCGCCGCTCGTCGGTACGGGGCTCGAATACCGTGCCGCCCGTGACTCCCGTGCACTCATAGTAGCAGAAGGCAGCGGTGAGGTAGTCTATGTCAGCGCTACCGAAGTACATGTCCGATACGATCGCGATGAGCTTGAATCACTCGCACACTTTGATGACGGTATCAAACGGTACCCGCTCAGAAAATTTGAGCGCACCAACCAGGATACCACATCCAACCAGCGCCCGATCGTCAGGGTTGGCGATAAAGTGGTCGAAGGGCAGCCTATCGCTGACGGATGCGCTACCCAGGACGGCGAACTTGCTCTCGGACGCAACCTGCTGGTTGCCTTCATGCCCTGGAGGGGATACAACTTTGAGGATGCCATTGTCGTCAGTGAACGCGTGGTTTCCGAGGATATCTACACCTCCATCCATATTCAGGAGTTCGAGCAGCAGGTGCGCGACACCAAGCGCGGGGAAGAGGAGCTCACCCGGGAAATCCCGAATGTGAGTGAAGAAGCGACCCGCAACCTGGATGAGAACGGAATCATCCGCGTTGGTGCCAAGATCAAGTCGGGCGACATCATTGTCGGCAAGATCACGCCGAAGGGCGAGACCGATCCGACCCCGGAAGAAAAACTGCTCCGTGCCATCTTTGGCGACAAAGCCGGTGATGTGAAAGACGCTTCGCTGAAAACCCCTCCGGGAGTGTCAGGCGTCGTCATCGACACCAAGCTTTTCAGCCGCAAGAAAGATGAGCAGCTCTCCCGTAAAGAGGAAAAAGAGCTTGTTGAACGGGAAAATGAAATTTATCGCGAGCAGCTCACCAAGCTGAACGGCCAGTGGGCCGATCGGATGTACAAGCTTCTCAAGGATAAAACCTCGCCGGGCGTGGTCGACCACCTCGGCAACGAGATCATTCCCAAGGGGGAAAAGTACCGCAAGCAGACCTTTGAAGGCCTCGATCCCCTGACCCTGAAAGCCCGTCAGGCCTGGTGCCAGGACGAAAAGGTCAACGAGCATATCGTGACCCTGCTTCACAACTGCCGGAGCCTGCGGCGTCAGTACGAAACAGATCTGAAACGCCGGAAATACTCCATTCAGGTCGGCGACGAGCTGCCCCCGGGCATCGTGCAGAAGGCCAAAGTCTATGTGGCTAAAAAGCGCAAGCTCGGAGTGGGCGACAAAATGGCCGGCCGCCACGGCAACAAAGGTGTTGTGGCCAAGGTGGTCCCGGCTGAAGACATGCCATTCCTTGAGGATGGAACACCGGTCGATATCGTACTGAACCCGCTGGGCGTACCGTCCCGGATGAACCTGGGGCAGATCTACGAGACGATCCTGGGTTGGGCCGGGAAAAAGCTGGGAGTCACATTTGCGACCCCGACATTTGATGGCGCCACCTACGATGACATCCAGGGGTGGCTGGAAAAAGCCGGCTTGCCGATAGACGGTCGTACCTATCTGTATGACGGACAGTCCGGCGAACGGTTCCAGCAAATGACCACGGTTGGCTTTATCTACATGCTCAAGCTGAATCACCTCATTGAGGACAAGATCCATGCACGGTCCATTGGCCCGTACTCACTGATCACGCAACAGCCGTTGGGCGGTAAAGCCCAGTTCGGAGGTCAGCGTCTCGGAGAGATGGAGGTTTGGGCCTTGTATGCCTACGGTGCATCCAACATACTGAAAGAAATGCTCACTGTAAAAAGTGATGATGTGAAAGGTCGCTCGAAAGTCTACGAGGCCATCGTAAAAGGTGAAAATCTGCCGGACGGAACTACTCCGGAGTCGTTCAACGTGCTTGTAAGAGAGCTTCAGGGTCTTGGACTCGAAGTAACCATAGATTAGGACAGGCCGGTTTCTCACCTAAGCGAACAGTTTAATTTTTCAAACATTTAACGGAGGTACTTCCTTGCCGTTTACCAAAAGCGAATCAGTCACAAAAGATTTCAGGCATATTCGTGTTTCCCTTGCATCGGCCGAATCGATCCTTACCCGGTCCAACGGAGAGGTGCTGAATCCTGAAACAATCAACTATCGTACGTTCAAACCGGAAAAGGACGGTTTGTTCTGCGAAAAAATCTTTGGTCCGGTCAAAGACTGGGAATGCCATTGCGGTAAATACAAGAGGATCCGCTACAAGGGGATCATCTGCGACCGCTGTGGCGTTGAAGTCACCCGCAAGGCCGTACGCCGGGAACGCATGGGGCATATCACCCTTTGCGTGCCGGTAGTGCATATCTGGTACTTCAAGTCCATGCCCAACAAGATTGCCTATCTTCTGGGACTCTCATCAAAGAATCTCGAGAAGATTGTCTATTACGAGAATTTTGTGATAGTCAAGCCCGGTCTGGCGCGTGATCTCGGATACAAACTGGGTGACATGATCTCCGAGGAGGAGTATTATGACATCATGGGGCAGCTGCCGGAAGATCATCGCTCCCTGGAGGATGATGATCCGGACAAGTTTGTGGTCAAGATGGGAGCAGAAGCCATTGAGGCACTGCTTTCCAACATTGAACTGGACAAGGCCGCCTACAAATACCGTGAGTCCGTGAAGAACGAGACCTCGGCCATGCGGAAGAAGAAATTCCTGAAGCGTCTCCAGGTCATCGAGTCGTTCCGGACGGCCAACAAATCGCGTGAAAACCGTCCGGAGTGGATGGTCATGCAGGTCATTCCGGTGATACCGCCGGAACTTCGTCCGCTCGTGCCGCTGGAGGGTGGCCGATTTGCCACCTCCGATCTGAACGACCTTTATCGCCGGGTGATCATCCGCAACAACCGGCTGAAGCGTCTGATCGATATCAAGGCGCCGGACGTCATCCTCCGCAACGAGAAGCGCATGCTCCAGGAGTCTGTCGACTCTCTGTTCGACAACTCCCGGAAAATGAACGCGGTCCGCAGCAACAACCGTCCGCTCAAGTCACTGAGCGATATGCTGAAAGGCAAGAGCGGCCGCTTCCGCCAGAATCTGCTTGGCAAGCGCGTCGACTACTCCGGCCGTTCCGTGATCGTGGTCGGCCCCGAGCTGAAGCTGCATGAATGCGGCCTGCCCAAGGAAATGGCGGTAGAGCTCTACAAGCCGTTTATTATCCGCCGTCTCATAGAGCGCGGGTATGTCAAGACGGTCAAGAGTGCCAAGAAAGTGGTGGATCGTCGCGACGACGTGGTCTGGGATGTGCTTGAGAAAGTGATCGACGGGCATCCGGTGCTTCTAAACCGGGCTCCGACGCTTCACCGCCTCGGTATCCAGGCATATCAGCCGATACTCATTGAGGACAAGGCCATCCGCCTGCACCCGCTTTCCTGTACCGCTTTCAATGCCGACTTTGACGGCGACCAGATGGCCGTTCACCTGCCGCTGAGCCATGATGCGATCCTGGAGGCATCCGTGCTGATGCTCGGTTCGCACAATATCATGAACCCGGCGAACGGAAGCCCGATCACCGTGCCTTCGCAGGACATGGTTCTGGGTATTTACTACCTGACCAAGATGGCTGACGGGGCACAAGGAGAAGGCAAGACCTTCGCTTCCCCGGAAGAGGTCAAGATCGCTTACGATCGCGGCCACGTGGCGCTGCATGCCAAGATCAACGTACGCATCACGCTGAAGCGCGATGGTGAGGAGATCAAAAAAATCTTTAAAACCACAACCGGACGTGTTCTTTTCAACGAGATCATACCGAACGAACTTGGTTACATCAACCTTACTTTCGGAAAGAAAGAGCTGCGCAACCTGATCGGTGCGGTCTTTACAGTAACGGGCACCATGAGGACCGCCCGCTTCCTTGATGAGATGAAATACCTTGGATTTGAAAATGCCACCATAGGCGGTCTTTCCTTCAGCCTTGAGGATATCGTGATTCCCAAGGAGAAGGCCGAGTACATCCAACAGGCACAGCAGGAAGTCCAGCTTATCCAGGACCGGTATGAAAACGGGTTCATCACCGACAATGAGCGTTACAACCAGGTTATCGACAAGTGGACCAGCACCACGAACCGTGTATCCGAAACCCTCTTTCAGGCGTTGACCGAGGACAAGGGCGGCTTCAACCCGGTATTCATGATGGCCGATTCCGGTGCGCGGGGCTCCAAGGAGCAGATCCGTCAGCTCGGCGGTATGCGTGGTCTGATGGCCAAGCCGCAGAAAAGCTCGCTGCAAACCGGAAACGAGGTTATCGAACAACCAATCCTTTCCAGTTTCAAGGAAGGTCTGACGGTTCTTGAATACTTTATCTCGACCCACGGAGCCCGCAAAGGTCTTGCCGATACGGCCCTGAAAACAGCCGACGCCGGTTATCTGACACGCCGTCTGGTGGATGTATCCCAGGATCTGATCGTGACCGAGGATGACTGCGGAACGCTTCGCGGAATCCGCATCCAGGCACTCAAGGACAACGAGGATATTGTAGAGAGTCTGGAAGATCGTATCCTTGGCCGGGTCTCCATGCACGAGGTCTATGATCCGCTTACGGATGAACTGATTGTGAGCTCCAATCAAATGATCGATGAAAAGACTGCCTCGAAGGTGGCGGAAACGTCCCTGGAAGAGGTTGAGATCCGATCCGTGCTCACTTGTGAATCAGCCAGGGGTGTGTGTGCCAAGTGCTATGGCCGTGACCTGTCCCGCGGAAAACCGGTGCAGGTAGGCGAGGCGGTAGGTGTCATCGCCGCCCAGTCGATCGGTGAGCCGGGTACACAGCTTACGCTGCGTACATTTCACGTGGGTGGAACGGCGTCACGACTTGAGGCCGAATCACAGCACAAATCGAAGTTTGCCGGAAAGGTGGTCTTCGAGAATGTGAGGGCTGTCGATTATGACGATGGTGAGGAAATTACAACCGTAGTCCTGAGCCGCGCCGGTGAAATCCGGATTGTGGATGATACCGACAAGACGCTCATCACCTATAACGTTCCATACGGTTCGGAGCTGCTTGTAGAAGATGGCGATATGGTTCCCAAGGGCATCCCGATCTGTAAGTGGGATCCCTATAATGCCCTTATTTTCTCCGAACTGGACGGTTTCATTGAGTATCGCGACATCGTTCACGGTGTCACCTACAAGGATGAGACCGATTCCCAGACGGGTCACAAGGAGAAGGTGATCACCGATTCACGTGATCGCAGTCTTGTGCCTACGGTGATTGTGAAAGGTGAAGGCGACCGTATCCGTGAGACTACGCTTCCTGTGGGAGCCCACGTTGTTGTGGATCACGGTGAGACGGTTTCTGCCGGACAGGTACTTGCAAAAATACCCCGTACCTCCGCGTCCAAGTCCAAGGATATCACTGCGGGTCTGCCGCGGATTACCGAGCTCTTTGAAGCGCGGCCGCCGAAAGATCCAGCGGTCGTTTCCGAGATTGAAGGGGTGGTCAATATGGGTGCCCGCAAGCGCGGTTCCCAGGAGGTCATCGTCACCAGCAAGGACGGTACGGACAGCAAGACCTACCTGATCTCCCTGGCCAAGCACATTCTTGTTCAGGAAAACG
>SKNL01000028.1 GCA_007120555.1 Balneolales bacterium | reverse complement strand
GGATTCCGCTTTTTCTTTGGATTCCGCTTTTCCGGAATCATCGGTGTCATCGGATTCAGCCTTATCGGAATCATCGGTGTCATCATCCGCGGAGCCCTCATCACCAATCAGATCCGAAATATCCTCCCCTTCCTCACCAAGAATGGCAAGTTTTGCCCCCAGCGGCGCGGCATCGCCCTCTTCAACCAGGATCTTGAGAACGGTCCCGCCGTCAAAAGCCTCCAGATCCATGGTCGCCTTGTCGGTTTCCACCTCGGCCACGACATCGCCTGACTCCACGGTGTCTCCCTCCTTGATGTTCCACTTTGCGATGGTCCCTTCTTCCATCGTATCACTGAGTTTGGGCATCTCAATTACTGTTGCCATATAAAATCCTCTGATCTGGTCTGTTTAAGGTCTGAATTCGTGCAATATTCGGTTTGTTTCGGGTGGATGTCAAGCCGGTGCCGCAACATCGTCACCGGCCCCTCATCACTCGCTCCGGCTCACGACCGGTAGGTTACGGCGTTCACGGCGTCGATCACATTCTTGGGACCGGGAAGCCATAAATCAAAAAGTTTTTTGGAAAACGGCGCGGGAACGTCCGGAAGGGTCACGCGCTGCACGGGGGCATCCAGGTAGTCAAACGCTTCGCGCTGGATCTGGAAACCGACCTCGGCCGCCACGCCGCCGAAGGGATGAGACTCATCCACAACCACGCACCGGTTGGTTTTCTTCACGGATTCGATGACCGTCTTCATATCGAACGGCTTGATGGTCCGCGGATCGATCAGCTCCACTTCCACGCCATCCTTGGCAAGCTGCTCGGCAGCCTGCTTGGCGACATGATACATCTTGCCGTCCGCGACCACGGTGACGTCCTTTCCTTCACGCTTGATTTTGGCCTCGCCTATAGGGAGCACATATTCCTCATCGGGCACTTCCTGCTTCATGCCGTACATCTGCTCCGACTCAAGGAAGATAACCGGATTGTCGTTGCGGATCGCTGCCTTGAGAAGCCCCTTGGCATCGTAAGGCTCGGACGGGTGGATGGTGATCAGCCCCGGGAAGTGGGCATAGAAACTTTCGAAAGCTGTGGAGTGGGTCGCGCTTAGCTGACCGGCCGAGGCGTTCGGACCGCGGAATACGATCGGGATCTTCACCTGACCGCCGCTCATGTACCGGATCTTGGCGGCGTTGTTGATGATCTGGTCCACGCCGACCAGGGCAAAGTTGAAGGTCATGAACTCGACGATGGGCCTCAGGCCGTTCATTGCTGCGCCGACGCCCAGCCCGGCAAATCCCAGCTCCGAAATGGGGGTATCCAGGACACGCATATCCCCGAACTGGTCCAACAGTCCCTGTGTGGCTTTGTAGGCGCCGTTGTATTCGGCAACCTCCTCGCCCATGATAAATACGTCATCATCGCGTTCCATCTCTTCACGGATGGCATCACGTATGACTTCTCTGAATTGTTTCTGCGCCATGTTTTTTAAATATGAATCTGAATTTCTGTATCTGTATCGTTGATGAGGTACCGTGCTCGCCGGACCTCGTGGTTTTCCTCAACCGGCCCGCGCGGAGCGGTCATGTGAGGTATGGGAAGTCGTCGTCGGCATATATGTCCTGGTACAACTCTTCTTCATCCGGGAAGTCGTTGTTGTCGGCGAACTCGACCGCCTCGAGTACCACCTCTTCCACCTTTTCATTGATGGCTTCCAGATCTTTTTCCTTTGCGATGTCCTTTTCGAGGATGTAGGTCTTCAGCCGCTCGATGGGATCGATTTTCTTGTACTCTTCCAGCTCCTCCTTGGTACGGTAGTTGGCCGGATCGCTCATGGAGTGGCCGCGGTAGCGGTAAGTGACGATTTCAAGGAAATAGGGTTCCTGGGTCTCGCGGACATATTCGGCCACTTCGCTGACCTTTTCGATAACGCTGAAAAGGTCCATCCCGTTGACCACACCGTATTTCATGCCGTAGGGAATGGCACGGTCGGCCAGTTTCCCGGCACTGTGACGATGGACCGCCGTTCCCATGGAGTATCCGTTGTTTTCGACCACATAGATCACCGGGAGCTTCCAGAGCTGTGCCAGGTTGAAACTCTCGTTGAGCGAACCCTGATCCACCGCGCCATCACCGAAGAAACAGATGGTGACGCGGTCGTTTTCCTTGTATTTGTTGGCAAACGCAATACCGGCAGCAAGCGGAAGGTGCGCACCCACGATACCGTGTCCGCCCCACATATGTTTTTCCGTATCGAAATAGTGCATGGATCCGCCTTTTCCGCGGCTGCATCCATCTTTCTTGCCAAACAGTTCGGCCATGGCCTTTTTGGGCGTGATCCCCTTGACCAGGCCGTGGCCATGGTCGCGATATGCGGTGATTAAGTCGTCATCATCGTTCAGGGCGAATGCCGATCCGGTGGATACGGCTTCCTGCCCTATATAAAGATGGAGGAAACCGCCGAATTTCCCTTTCTGGTACATCTGCATTGAGCGCTCCTCAAAGCGGCGTTGCAGATACATGGATTCGTACAACTCAAGAAGCTGATCTTCGGAGATGTTCAGTCCCTTGTGGGTTTTCCTGGTTGGTTTGGGCAGATCAGTGGCCCTGGTGATGGATGCTGTTCTGCTTTTAATAGAAGATTTATCTGTATTGTTGGACATCTGTTAGAAATCTTGTTTACGCATCATATATGTGCCTTACTATGTCGGCTGATGCTGTGTGGCAATCCTATGTTATTAATCTGCAAAATGATACGACGCCTGCCGTCTCTTTTTCCGGCTGCAAAGATACAAAAACCTGCCGAATTTTCTGACGATATAACACCAAACCGTGACGTATCATTCTGCCCGGCATAAGAATCAGGAGAGTGCTGCTTTTGCCTGATCAAATACTTCTTTCAGTTTCCCGGGTTCCCTGCCTCCGGCTGTGGCCAGGTTGGGCTGCCCGCCTCCGCCGCCGCCGACCGTTCGTGCCAGGCTGCCTACGAGGGCGCCGGCCTTGATCCCGGTCGCGATCAGGTCTTCGGTGACTGCTGTCATGAGATAGACTTTCCCCTGATCATTGTCACGCGAACCGAGGACGATCACGGTGTTTTTTTGTGCTTTGTTCAGGGCGTCATATCCCAGCTGTTTCAGCGTATTCATATCCGCCCCTTCAATTTCACCGGCAGCCAGGCGGATGCCCTTGCCGGTGGTGACCGGCTGCGACAGCAGTTCATCGAGCCGGAGCCCCGCTTTGAGACGGTTCAACTTTTCCAGCTGTTTTTCAAGCTGCTTTTTTTCCTCCATCAGGCGGAGAATTTCTTCGTCCGGCCGGCTCCCCTTTCCAATCTGGCGCCGAATGCGCTGCAGCAGGCGCTTTTCCTCGCGAAGGTGGTGGTCGGCGACGGTGCCGGCGAGGGCCTCAACCCTTCTTATACCTGCGGCGACCGAACTCTCGGATGCCAGGCGCAGATAGCCGATCTCGCCGGTGGCGCCGACATGCGTCCCGCCGCACAGTTCCACGGAGTACTCCGGATCAAAAGTGATCACCCGGACTTTCTCCCCGTATTTCTCACCGAAGAGCATCATCGCACCTCGTTTTTTGGCTTCCTCAATCGGAACGTCCCGGTCTTCATCGAGAGCGATGTTCTCGCGGATCTTCTCGTTGACCCGCTCCTCGATTTCATCGAGCTGCCCGGCCGTGACGGGCTCATAATGGGAAAAGTCGAAACGCAGACGGTCCGGGGCGACCAGTGATCCGCGCTGCGCCACATGCTCGCCCAGGGTTTCCCGCAATGCGGCGTGCAGCAAGTGCGTGGCGGAGTGGTGGCGCTCGATTTCAGCGCGACGGTCCGCATCTACGGCAGCCACCCAGCTGCCATCGGTGGAGTTCGGCTTGCGGTCCACGAAATGGACCCGGTGTTCGCCGACATACTGCACATCCACCACATTCAGGCTCTCACCGGTACGGGGATTGGTGATCACACCGGTATCGGCAATCTGTCCGCCGCTCTCGGCATAAAACGGGGTCCGGTCGAGCACCACCACCGGTTTTCCGTTGTACTCACCGGCTTCCTGGATGTGGCAGGATGTTTCGTTTTCCTCGTACCCGGTGAAGACGGAACCCGTTCCTGCAGCTGTTGCAAACCGGGTGATGCCGGTTGACGCTTCGGAATCATCGTCCGCCCTGAATTTGCCGGCCTGACGCGCACGCTCTTTCTGTTCCTTCATCCGGGACTTGAATCCCTCCATGTCGACCGAGATGCCGCGCTCGCGCGCCATCAGTTCGGTCAGGTCGATCGGGAAGCCGTAGGTGTCGTGCAGCTTGAAGGCCTCTTCGCCGGGCAGCTGCGCGGTTCCTTCGGGGAGCGCATCCACCATCTCATTGAAATGGGCGATGCCCTGGTCCAGCGTCCTGAGGAAAGAGGTCTCTTCGGCGGTGACCACTTTTTTGACGTGCCGGGCCTTTTCCGTCAGTTCCGGGAAAATGTCTTTGAACTGGGCGGCAAGCACATCCACCAGGCTGCTCATGAACGCCTCGCGGATGTTGAGCCGGTCCCAGGCATAACGGCTGGCGCGGCGCAGGATGCGGCGGATGACATAGCCGCGGTCCTCGTTGCTCGGGGTGACCCCGTCCGCTACGGCAAAACTGACGGCGCGGATGTGGTCGGCGATAACGCGCATGGCGATATCGGTCTCTTCCGACCGGCCATAGGGAACACCGGCCCGCTTGCTGATGGCGTCGAGGAGCGGCGTGAACACGTCGGTGTCGTAGTTGGATTTCTTGCCCTGCAGCACGGCCACGATGCGCTCAAAGCCCATGCCGGTATCCACGTGCTGGGCAGGCAGCGGGTTGAGCGAGCCGTCCTTCTGCCGGTTGAACTGGATGAAGACCAGGTTCCAGATCTCCATGACGCGGGGATCGTCCATGTTCACCAGCGTTGCGCCATCGATCTTTTTGCGCTCTTCGTCGGAACGCAGGTCGATATGCACCTCGGAACAGGGTCCGCACGGACCGGTGTCGCCCATCTCCCAGAAATTGTCTTTTTTGCCGAATTTGAGGATATGGTTCTTCGGGATGGGGGTTTCGGACGCCCAGAGTTCTGCGGCCTCGTCATCAGCGGGCAGGCCGTCTTCGTCGTCGCCGCCGAATACGGTGGCGTACAGGCGGTCCGGCTCCAGGCCCCAGCGGTCTACCAGCAGCTCCCACGCCCAGGCAATGCCCTCTTTCTTGAAGTAGTCGCCGAAGGACCAGTTGCCGAGCATTTCGAACAGCGTATGATGGTAGGTGTCGTGTCCGACCTCCTCCAGGTCATTGTGCTTGCCGCTGACCCGGATGCATTTCTGGGTATTGGCAACCCGCTTCCACTCCTTGCCCGCCCGTGTGAAACCCTCCTGTTCTCCCAGGAAAATGGGTTTGAACGGATTCATACCCGCGTTTATGAAAAGCAGGGTCGGATCGTCCTGAGGCACCACCGGCACGCTTTCCACGATCAGGTGGTCTTTTTCCCTGAAATAGTCGAAGAAATCCTGGCGGATCTGATGAGATGTTCGAACGGACATGTATGCTGGTTTTGTGAGATTCTGTTGTTTCGGGATTCGTTCCGGAAGAGCAGTCCAGTTTTCTTTCAAAGCTTGATAATATAGTAAAAACGTCAGAAAGATGCTTTATTATCCGGCATTTCATGGACCGGAATCAGAGATCCGGACAACCGGAGCAGGAAAGGAATCCGTCTTTTTGTATATTGACGCATTACCTTTAAAAAAACCGGGAAATACGACACTATTACTATAATCCGTACTATTATAATCCGTCTGTACCGGATCTCCGGTGTCTGTCATCGATCAATGCACCGTTGACCCTTTCCATCATACCTAATTTGAATGTCCCTATGAACCACAAACAGATAGTCACTGGAATGCTGGCGGTGCTAGTGCTTGTTATTGGTGCCTGTTCACCTAATGCACGCGAAGCCCGAATAGAAGTTATGTTCGACGAAACCAATCCCTTTTACGCACCCAGCACGCTGCCTTTTGAGGCGCCCGATTTTGACGCCATATCCGATGAACACTACAAGCCGGCCCTGGTTGCGGGCATGGAGAAGGAGATGGGTGAGATCGAGGCCATCGCCACCAATCCCGAGCCTCCCACGTTCGAGAACACGATCGTGGCCATGGAGCGCAGCGGGGAGCTTCTCGGACGTGCTCGACGCGTATTTTCCAACATGAATTCGGCTCATACGAATGAAACCATCCAGCAGATCCAGTCGGAGATGGCCCCGCGCTTTGCGGAGCACTCAGACAACATCCGGTTGAATGCCGATCTGTTCCAGCGGGTCCGCACGCTGTACGATCGCAAGGATGAGCTTGAGCTGAACGAGGCCGAAGAGAAACTGCTTCGGGATACTTACCGCAATTTTGTCCGTTCCGGTGCCCTGCTTGGCGAAATGGAGCAGCAGCGGATCCGGGAGATCAATGCCGAACTCTCCTCTCTCAGCACGGAGTTCCAGCAGAAACTGCTGGAGATGAGCCGCGAACGTGCCGTGATCATAGATGATGAAAGCGAACTGGAAGGGCTCAGCCGCGATCGCATTGCCGCAGCGAAGGAAGCCGCCGAAGATCGCGGACACGAGGGCAAGTACCTGCTCTCCATCACCAACACCACCCGGGTGCCGGTACTGACCAGCCTGAAGAACCGCGATGTGCGCCGCCGTGTCTGGGAGGCATCGGCCTACCGGGGTATCGGTGAGGACGGCGGCATCGACACGCGCCCGATCGTACTGAGCCTCTCCCAACTGCGCGCCGAACGTGCGCAGCTGCTGGGATATGAGAACTTTGCGACGTTTGCCCTGGAACCCCAGACCGCACAGAACCCCGATAACGTGCTCAACATGCTGACGGACCTGATCCCTGCCGTCCGTGCC
The DNA here is from genome assembly GCA_007120555.1 of Balneolales bacterium. GTDB lineage: Bacteria > Bacteroidota > Rhodothermia > Balneolales > Natronogracilivirgulaceae > SKNL01. Next base: position 605 of record SKNL01000028.1, on the reverse strand, counting down.
AACACCGGGCGCGAGGCGGAGATGATCTGGCAGAAGATGCTTGAAGACGGCATCGATGACCAGGTGCGTCCCTGGGATTGGGAATACTACGCCGAACGGGTACGCGAAGCCGAATACGACATCGACGACGCCGAAATCCGTCCCTATTTCGAACTCGACCGGGTGCTGGAAGACGGTGTTTTCTATGCCATGAACCGGCTCTACGGCATCTCCTTCGAGGAGCGGTCCGATCTGCCGGTCTACCACGAGGACGTGCGCGTTTTCGACGTCTTTGACTACGACGGCGAACAGCTCGGCCTGTTCTATGCCGACTATTTTGCCCGCGATTCCAAGCGCGGCGGTGCCTGGATGAGCTCCTATGTGGGACAATCACACCTGCTCGATAAAAAACCCGTGGTTGTCAATGTGCTCAACATCGCCAAACCCGCCGAAGGCGAGCCCGCGCTGATCACCTTCGACAACGTTACCACCCTGTTCCACGAAATGGGACACGGTGTTCACGGCCTGTTTTCCGATGTGAAGTACCCGTCGCAGGCTATGACCGCGGTCCCGCGTGATTTCGTCGAATTCCCGTCCACTTTCGAGGAAGACTGGGCCATTCATCC
>SKNL01000269.1 GCA_007120555.1 Balneolales bacterium | reverse complement strand
GCAGACCGGAATGTTGCAGACCGGCAAGCAGCAGCCAGACCAGACGGGGGCGGATGGCCAGGTGCAGATGAGGTTCCGCTATCGCGCCGGTGGTCTCTGTACGAGCTGGAAGTGGTAAATGTGCTTTCAAATGCATAGAGTGATTTCTTAAAGCCAGTGGTGTTTCTTGTACCATAGGATGGTTTCGGCAAGCCCCTTCACGAGATCTGTTTTTTGTCTGAAGCCCAGCCTGGATTTGGCTTTTTCCACCGAGCACGTCCATTGCATACCCAGTTCCCGGGCCTTGTCCCGATTTATAACGGGATAGCGGCCAATTAATGATGCGCTTGTTTCAGCAATATTCCCGGCTATTTCAACCAGGCGCGGTGAGACTTTGACAGCATACAGTTTTTTGCCGAACACTTCGGCGGTAGCCTGGCGTATCTGTTCCCAAGTATACAGTTCTTCGCTGGAGATGAAGTAGGTTTCGATGCCGGCCTTCTTTTCATCCGCGGCGAGCAGGATCCCGTCCACAAGATCCCGGACATGGATGAGGGAAACGCGGGAGTTGCGGCCATCATCAATGATAGGGAAGAGCCGCCACGAAGCCATCTGAAAGACGCTGAATATCTGCTCTTCCCTGGGTCCGTATACGGCAGGCGGACGGATGACCGTGACCGATATCGAATCATCAGCCACGTTGGCGATCATCTCTTCCATTCTTTTTTTTGACTCGCCATAGCTGGTCACCGGCATGAGCGGGTCTTCTTCGGTCACGGGATGGCCGAAACTGGGTCCGCTCGCCGCAAGGGAAGAGAGCACGACAAGTTTCGGTATGCCCAGTTTCATGGCGAGGCGCAGGATGTTTTCTGTGGCCGCCACATTGGCCTGATCATAGATTTTTTGGGACGGGGCCTTGACAATTCCGGCAATGTGATAGATCACATCGACATCTTCCAGACCTTTCCGCAATGCAGTAAGGTCATGCAGATTGCCTTTCACCCGTACAATATCTTTATCATGCAGCCATTTATCATTGGCCCTGACCAGGCAGCGTATCTCGTCGTTCTGGTTTTTCAGAAGACGGTCGACAAGATGGCTTCCGATAAACCCGGTGCCACCAGTTACAAAAGCTTTCATAGAAAATTAGTATACTTTCCTTAATTTAAAAAAATGTATGGAGTCTGGCTCAGGTAATTCCGGCAAAGCGTGAATGGTCGTGTCGGATGCGATCGGAACTGATTGGAATATATCGCGATCCTGACAGGGAATAAAGCAATGAACGTATAATCGTCCTTATTTGTGCTTGCCATGCGGAAGCCCCGAATTGCTCTTTTTACAGGAAACTACAACCATATCCGGGATGGTGTGTCCAATACCCTCAATCGGCTGGTGGCATATCTGGGCAAGAGCGGCTATGACGTTCTTGTTTTTGGTCCATGGTCACCGAGGCCGGCAATGCAGCATGAGGGCAACTATGTTCCGGTGTACGCCATTCCTTCGCCCGGCCGCCCTGAGTACAGGATCACCATGGGGTTTCCATCGGCAGAGAAACAGAAATTGCGTGATTTCGACCCCGATCTTATCCATATCGCCACTCCGGATCTGCTGGGCTTCCGTGCCTTGCGATTTGCGATGAAAAACGAGATTCCGGTGGTATCCTCTTACCACACGCATTTCTCAAGCTATCTCAAGTACTATCGTCTCGGCTTTTTGAAGAAACCCCTCTGGACATATCTGCGCTGGTTCTACAGGAATTGCGAGCATCTTTATGTGCCGTCCCCTGCCACCATGCAGGAACTCCGAAGAGAAAAGCTGGGCTGTGAACTCAAGCTGTGGTCACGCGGCGTTGATATCAACCTTTTCAACCCGGCCCAGCGGGATCAGGCTTGGCGCCGGTCCCTCGGTTTCTCAGATGATGATATTGTGGTTGTTTTTGTCTCCCGCTTGGTTTGGGAGAAAAACCTGGATATGGTAACCAGTATTTTCAGAAAAATAACCAGCTTGAATTCGTCAGCCCGAACACTTGTAGTTGGTGATGGCCCGGCTCGAAGCAAACTTGCCAAGAGTCTTCCCGATACTGTTTTCACCGGTTTTCTCGGAGGGCGTGAACTGGCCAGGGCGTATGCCAGCAGTGATGTTTTCTTTTTCCCTTCGGATACGGAAACCTTCGGCAACGTCACTTTGGAAGCGATGTCTTCCGGACTGCCGGCTGTAGTTGCCAGGGCAGTCGGCAATATTTCACTGGTGGATGACGGTCAAACCGGGTACCTGGCGGGTGCCACCGACGAAGATCGGTTTACCAAATGCCTTCTTGAAATCATTGGAAACAGTGACCTTCAGAAAATAATGGCGGATTTGTCACGCAAAAAAGCACTTTCCTACGACTGGGACCGGATGCTTGACCAGCTTCTCAGCTATTACAATGAGATTTTGACCTTCAACAACCACAAGGGCAGGTGACCCCGACAATCCCGTTTTCTTCCCGAATGCCTGTTTTTCATTGAAAATAAAGCCGTTTATAAACTTTTTTTCTGTAAAAATAAGTAGTATGGCTACATGAGAAAGGATCTCCTTTCATTGCATGCAGCCTTTGTAATGTCGCAGCCGCCGAAAAGAGTTAAACCCTCAGAATCACTGCACTAAAAAGGATAATGGTTGTTATACCAGAAATAATTGTGCAATATCACCAATATTGGTTATTTTTGATGCTTTACTAAGCCAAACCGCACACGATCTAAATGGCCCAATCCGACCAAAAAATCAACCCAGTCGATATCTTTGCCAAGGCTTATCAGTTTACGGCAGCAGATGATGTGAAAAAGCAGGGTTTGTATCCTTATTTCAAACCCCTGACGGATACGGATGGCAATGTCGTGGTTATTGAAGGGAAAGAGGTCATCATGGCCGGTTCCAACAATTACCTGGGATTGACCAATGATATCAGGCTGATGGAAGCGGCGCAGAAGGCGATTACTAAATATGGTACCGGATGCACCGGCTCCCGATATCTCAACGGCACGCTTGATTTGCACCTCGAACTGGAAGAGAAACTTGCCGCTTTCATGCGCAAGGATAATTGTGTTCTGTTCAGCACAGGTTACCAGACCAATGAAGGGGCCATCCAGACCATTGCCGGACGAAACGATGTGATCTTTTCTGACAAGGACAATCATGCCTGTATCGTGACAGGCACGCTCCTTTCCAACGGCCGAACGGTCCGATACTACCACAACGACATGGAGCATCTGCGAAAGCTCCTGGAGCGCGAGAACGCCTCAACCGGTAAAATCATTGTCAGTGACGGTGTGTTTTCCATGTCCGGTTCCCTGGCCAAAATCCCGGACCTTGTTGCACTTGCGAAGGAATTCAACGCCCGGCTTTACCTCGATGATGCGCACGCGATCGGTGTGCTTGGCGAAGGCGGACGCGGTTCTGCCTCGGCTTTCAATCTTCTCGATGAAGTGGATCTCGTCAGCGGTACGTTTTCCAAATCCTTTGCATCCCTCGGCGGATTCCTTGTAGGTGATCGTGAGGTGATCGAATATATTCGGCATCACTCTCCCGCACACATATTCAGTGCTTCCATGCCCCCGGCCAACGTGGCTACCGTGCTCAAAGCACTCGAAGTACTTCAGGAAGAGACCTGGCGCCTGGAGCGGCTTGAAGAGATATCCAATTACATGCGAAAGGGCCTCGAAGATCTTGGCTTCAACATCTGGACAAGCCAGTCCCCCATCATTCCGGTCGTTATCGGTGATCTGATGGATTGCCTCAGGTTCTGGCGCGATCTGTTCGAGGAAGGGGTCTACGCCAACGCGGTGGTTCCGCCCGCCGTGCCGCGCGGACAGTCACTGTTGCGCACCAGTTACATGGCCACACACACCAACGAGCAGCTCGACAGTATCCTGGATGCTTTCCGGAAAGTGGGTATCCGCCGGGGCATCATCGACCATAACGGCCATTCCCTAATCCAGGTCTGATACGTGGAAAAGGTCAGTATGGATGCAAATAGTGACCTCAGCAACCTCAAAGGGGTGGCTTTTGTCTCCACGGAAGAAGAACGCCGGCAGTTCATCGATTTTCCTTACCGCCATTATGCCGACGATCCGGTATGGGTGCCACCGCTCAAAATCCAGCAGAAAGACCTCCTGAATCCCCAAAAGAACCCCTTTTTCAAGGACGCGGAGATGGCCCTGTTCCTCGCGTACGACAACGGAAAGGTTGCCGGGAGGATAGCCGCCATCCACAATCACGCATACAATCGTCATAACAACGACACGGCCGGTTTTTTCGGCTTTTTTGAGTGCAACGAGAACCAGTTTGTCGCCGACCTTCTGTTCCGCGTGGTCCGGGACTGGCTGAAGCTCAGGGGATGCACCAAACTTTTGGGACCCATGAACCCCGGCCTGCTGGATGAGATCGGTATCCAGATAGAAGGGTTTGAACACCGTCCCGCCGTCATGATGCCGCACTCAAAGCCGTACTATGATGAAATGATCCAAAAAACAGGCCTCAAGAAGGAAATGGACCTGTTTGCCTACAGAGTGCTCTCCAGTACCGTACGTTTTGATCGCATGGACCGGGCACTTGAGATCGTGAAAAAAAGGACCCCCGGTATTGAAGTGCGAAAGGTTAATCTGCGCAAGTTTGACGATGAGGTGCGGATCATCCATGATGTTTTCAACAGGGCCTGGGCAAAAAACTGGGGGTTTTACGAGATCAGCATGGATACGTTCATTCATCTCGGCAAGGAACTCAAGATGATCATCGACACGGACTACGCCCATGTAGCCGAGGTCAACGGGGAACCGGTGGCGTTCTCGATCGCCCTGCCGGACTACAACCAGGTCTTTGCCAAATTGGACGGCACCCTGTTCCCGACCGGCCTGTTCAAGCTTCTCTGGCACCGCCGAAAGATCAATTCCATTCGAACGGCTTTGATGGGCGTTATACCGGAATACCAGGGTCGCGGAATTGACGCGCTGCTCACGAGGGAGTCCATGGTGAATGGTCTTGGCCGCGGTTTTGTTTCTGCAGAAGTAGGCTGGCTTCTTGAAACCAATACCGGTATATTACGTGTTGTGGAGCGCATAGGTGGTTATAAAGAAAAGACTTACCGCATGTATGGCCAACCTCTGGTCTGATTTGTAAAAGACCGTTTTTTTCCCTTTTTTACCCGACCTGAACATCGATTGGTGATGTACGTTTATCAACCAGATCTGACCTATGACTGTTAAGACATTGACCAGGCTGCCCTCGCTGGTCAGGAATAATTCAGATTTCAAAGTCCGTTCCGCACCTCTAACCACCTTCTCAAAGGGGCAGTTGCTGGAAATCTACCGGAACATGCTCCTGGTGAGGAGGCTCGATGAGAAGATGCTTATTCTTCTCAAACAGGGGCGCGGACATTTTCACATTGGCTGCGCCGGACACGAGGCCATTCAGCTTGCCGCCGCCATGGCGCTTGAGAAAAAGAAAGACTGGGCGTTTCCGTACTACCGGGACCATGCTTTTTCGGTCGGTTTTGGCCTGACATCCCGTGATATCCTTTCAGCGCACCTGAGCAAGGTCACCGATCCGTCCGGCGGACGTCAGATGCCCTCGCACTTCAACAGCCGTGAACATCACATTTTTGCCGCCTCCAGCGCCATCGGAGCCAATTTCCTGCCCGGACTGGGCTTGGCCCAGGCATCCATGTACAAGGGAACCAATGAGGTTACCTACATCTCCACCGGGGAAGGCGGCACATCACAGGGTGTCTTTTTTGAACTCCTTAATTGGGCCACACGCAGTAAAGCCCCTGTAGTCATTGTTATTCAGGACAACAAATATGCCATAAGTGTCCGGGTGGACGAGCAGACCAGCAACAAAAGCATCTCCAAAACGGTTAGTGGATTCGAGAATCTGGAAATCCACGAAGTAGATGGAACGGACCTTTTCAACTCGTATGCCGCCATGAAAAAAGCGGTGGAGCGGGCAAGAAAAGGGGATGGGCCGTCTCTGGTGCACGCGCATGTGGTGAGACTGGTGCCCCACTCCTCATCCGATGACCAGAAGAAGTACCGTGACCCGGACGATCTGGAAAACGATCTTCGGCACGACCCGCTCGAAAAACTGCGTCAGCGCCTGCTGGCATCGGAAACGGCTGCGGAACAGGAACTGGATGATCTGGCATCGGAAGTGCGTGACCAGGTGGAAAAGGACACCGAATGGTGCCTGAAACAGGACGACCCTTCCCCGGAAGAGGCGCTGCGGCATGTCCTGTCGGAAAGTCCGCCCAGGCTCGAATATGAAAAGACCACTCCTTCCGGCAAGCCCATCGTTATGGTGGATGCCATCAATCACGCCATGAAGGAAGAGATGGAGCGGGATGAAAATATCGTGGTGTTCGGGGAGGATGTGGCCGGCGGGAAGGGCGGGGTGTTCACGGCAACACGAGGGCTGACCGAGCAGTTCGGCAGCCATCGTTGCTACAACTCGCCGCTTTCGGAAGCATCCATACTCGGCACGGCGTGCGGCCTGGCGGTCCGCGGTATCAAACCGGTCGTCGAAATCCAGTTCGGTGATTACATCTGGCCGGCTATGGAGATGCTCAAGAATCAGATCGACTCGCTCCGGTACCGCTCCAACAACCATTTCAGCTGCCCGATGGTCATTCGTGTACCGATAGGCGGCTATATCCACGGCGGCTTGTGCCACAGCCAGAACATCGAAGCCACCTTCTCCCATTTTCCCGGTTTCATGGTGGTGATGCCAAGCAACGCAGCCGATGCAAAGGGCATGCTGAAGACCGCCATCCGGAGCGATGATCCCATCCTTTTCCTGGAGCACAAGGGGCTCTACCGGCAGGGGTTTGCCCGGCGGCCGGAACCGGACAGTGATTGCCTGGTGCCGCTGGGCAAAGCAGCCATTGCCAGGGAAGGCCGGCACCTGACCGTGGTAACCTGGGGCGCGCTTGTCCAGAAAGCACTCAACGTGGCCAGGGAATACGCGGAAAATGGTGTCGAAATAGAGGTAATCGATATCCGCTCCATACTGCCTCTGGATTCTGAAACGATCCTGGAATCAGTGGCAAAAACCAACCGGGTCCTTGTGATCTACGAAGACCAGGAATTCATGGGATTCGGTGCGGAAATTGCAGCCCAGATTGCTGATAAAGCTTTTCATCACCTGGACGCCCCGGTCAAGCGGGTCGCCGCCAGATTTTCCCCCATTCCCTTTGCCCCGCCACTGGAGGAGTATGTGCTGCCCCAGATCGATGACGTCAGGAAAGCAGTGGATGCGCTGGTTCATTATTAATTCATCTGTGAGTTGCATTTTCGAATGTTCAGGTGATTCAAGTAATCTGTTCACATTTAAGGACTCTGACTATGACGAAATACAGAATTGAAAAAGACTCGATGGGTGAGGTAAAGGTGCCTCAGCATGCTTTTTACGCAGCCCAGACCCAGCGGGCCAAAGAGAACTTTCCGATCAGTGATATGCGCTTTGACCGCGCTTTTATCCAGGCTCTTGGCTACGTAAAACAGGCCTGCGCCCTGGTCAACGAGGACCTGGGGATGTTGCCGGGCAATGTGGCGAAATATGTTGTGAAGGCATCTCAGATGGTCATTGACGGAGAGCTGGACGACCATTTTGT
>SKNL01000118.1 GCA_007120555.1 Balneolales bacterium | reverse complement strand
CGATAATGCGGTTTGAAAGGCCCTCGGTGTCGATTTGGATCCGCTCTGTGGGATCGTCACCGTTATCTCCCTTCTCTTCTTCCTCATCTCCGATCTTCACCTCGTCGTTTTTTGGCTTGAATGGCGATTTCAGGTCCGCCCGCAAGGTCACAAAGTAGATGCGCTGCATATCGGCATAGGCGTGGTTCCACTCCGTTTGACTGTAAATCGGGTTGAAGTCGCGATTGGAAACGAAGAACAGATGCTTGCCATCGCGGCTGAACTCGGGATTGCTGGCCGAATACCAGCCGTCGGTTACTTTGAAATGCTCATCGTTTTCCACGGAATAGATCCAGATGCGGCTCATGGTCTCCACCTCGGGAAGCGTATAGGCAATCCACCGGCTGTCCGGCGACCAGGTGTACTGCGACATCTCCCAGGCCTCGGCCTGGCGCACCACCGTGATATCACCGCTGGCCACATCCACCATGTTCAGACGCAGTTTCTTGTCCGCCCAAATGATTTTTTCGCTGTCGGGTGACCATGCAATGCGGTATTTGTAGGTGTCTGCCCCGGTTGTGATCTGGCGCGGTTCGCCGGATCCGTCCTGCGGAATGACATAGATCTCATCCTCGCCGCTCTTGTCGGAGATGAAGGCGATATGGCGACCGTCGGGTGACCAGACCGGATTGCGGTCGTGTACGCCCGGGGTGCGGGTCAGGTTGCGGGTGATGCCGCTGCGTGCCGGCACGGTAAAGATATCGCCGCGGGCGCCGAAAAGCGCCCGGTTGCCGTCGGGAGCCACATCAAAGGAATGGATGATATCGGAAGCATCGGTGAGCCCGCCGCGACCGGTAAGCCGGTCGTCGCGGACACGGATCGGTACCCGCTGGTATTCTTCGGTAGCCAGGTTGAAACGGTAGATATAGCCGCCGTTTTCAAAAACGATATGTCGCTGCCCGATGGATGCGAACTTGATGTCGAAGTCGGTAAAGTTTGTCAGCTTTCGGGTTTCTTCCGATTGCAGGTCATAGACATACAGGTTCATCCGGCCGCTCTCTTCGCGGTCCGAGATGAAATAGATGCTGTCACCGTACCACATGGGAATGATGTCCTGGGCGGGTGTATTGGTGATGCGGATGGTCTCTTTCGTTTCGAAATCGTACACCCAAATATCGTCGGCCATGCCACCGCGATAGCGTTTCCAGGTTCGGAATTCGCGGAAAATGCGATTGTAGGCCAGCTTATTCCCGTCCGGGGAATAGGATGCAAAACCACCGCGGGGCAACGGAAGCTGCTCGGCGATGTCGCCTTCCGGGTGGGTCAGGTAGAGGTGTCCTTTGAAGGAATTGAATTCGCGTTTCCGGGATCGGAAAAGGACCTGTTCCCCGTCGGGAGTCCACCCGATGACGATGTTATTCGGGCCCATGCGATCGGCTACATCGTCCCGGTCCAGGGTCGGCGTGAAGGTCATGCGTTCGGGTTCGCCTCCACCTGCGGGGATCCGGTACACTTCGGTATTGCCGTCGTACTGACCTGTAAAAGCGATCCACCGGCCGTCCGGCGAATAGCGCGGGAACACCTCGTACCCTTCATGGCTGGTGAGCCGACGGGCCGTTCCTCCGTTGACCGGTACGGTGTAAAGATTTCCGGCATAGGAGAAAACGATTTGGTTTTCGTGGATGTCAGGGAAACGCAGAAGGCGTGTTTCATCAGCTGCCTGTACACTTGCGGCGGCGAATAAAGGCAGCAGCCATAGCGCTGCACAGAAGGCCCATATACAGGCAATATGGTAATTGCTTTTTCCGGTTTTGTTCATGGTTTTCAATAATTGATTTGTGTAGGGCAAGTTTATCGGGATGAATACGATTTTTCTTACCTTGATCCCGAAAGATAAAAAAACCGTGGTCATCTATATTAATTTTTTCGCATTTCCGGCATGACGCCTGACAATCAAAACAGACTTGGCATCCTTTTCGACATGGACGGTGTGCTTGTCGACAGCAATCCCGTCCACAAAAAGGTGATCCGCGCGTTCTGTTCCCGGCACGGAATAAAGATCAGCGAATCGTTCTTTCTGGAAAATATTTCGGGTCGGACCAACAGGGAATGGCTCCCGCTCGTTTTCCCTGACAGATCCATCCGGGAAATTGACCGGCTGGCGGATGAAAAAGAGCAGCTGTTCCGGGAAACGTTCGATCCCGCCGCTGCCGTCACGCCCGGACTCCTGCCCTTCATCAAGGAATTGCGCAGCAATCGGATACCCATGGCTGTCGCCACATCCGCCCCGGAGGAAAATGCGGTATTCATCCTCGAACATCTCCGCATCATCCCCTGTTTTGATGCCGTGCTGCATGCCGCCCATGTATCCAAAGGGAAACCGCACCCGGAAATTTACATCAAGTCGGCCAGCGCCATTGGGTTGGAGCCCGGACATTGCATCGTTTTCGAAGACTCTGTTGCCGGTGTTACAGCCGGCAGAAAGGCCGGAGCCCGTGTGATCGGTGTCACGGGAACCCATACCCGCGAGGAGCTGAGTGCCTGCATCAAGGTCATTGCGTCTTTCGAAGAAATTGCATTTGCCGACCTGATGCAACTTTGATTCGGCGGCGGACCCCCTGGAGCCGACGGCACAGATACAGACAGCGTACCCGGACCTTCAGGCCCGGGTATCATTCGCATTTACAACTTGCTGTGCGGAGTTGCATGCACGATACCTTGCATTGCTGCGAGGCCGGCAGGGTGATGCTACAGCTCTGCAATCTTTTCGCCGCAATCGATCATCTCCGGGCCGTGGTACGGATTTGCAACGCGTTCAGTCCGGCTTAGCCATACGACACCGTCATCGCCATTGTGCGGACAATGAAAAGCGTACAGCTTGTCCCCGGGATTTCCAAAATGCTCAATAAAATCCATCATTCTGTCCGAAAGCGTCGCCATTACCTCTCTTTGTTCTACAATATTTTCAGCATCCACGATATCGCCGGCAGCCTGGGCCAGTCCGTTGCGGAGTCCGTGCCACAAGGACAGTTTGTCCTCGGGGAACACGTCATCCGGCGTTGTGCGAAAAGTTGTCTCCAGGCGCTCTGCCCATGCTTCGGCAAGATCTGAACGATTGTGGATCAGGCCATCCTTTACATTCATGTACTGATCGATCATTCGCTCAAACCTTGTTGCAAAATCATTATCCTGGGATTGGACAACAGAAATACCTGATAGCAGAAGTGCGGCAAAAATCAGGGTTACGGTCTTTCTCATATTCACCTCTCCGTTTTGGTTATCGGTGAAACTATCTGATTGAGTGAAAGATGAACAGAATCCGGAGAAAAGAAAAGTTTTTCCATCTGTATTGATATATTTTTACATTTTCAGTGTTCTTGAATCCCCAAATCATTACCCCATTGCAATGAAATCCCTTCCTGTCTGCAAAGAATCCTGCGGCATCAGTGTAAGCCGCATGATTGCCATCGTAATCCTGGCCATTCCGGTTCTTTTCTTTCTCTCTTCCTGTGAACGCCACACGCATGACATCATCATTACAAACGGCTCGATCTACGATGGAACCGGCGGAACGTCCTACAACGGCGGCATTGCCGTGCGTGAAGGCCGCATCACCCACGTCGGCGAGCTCCCCGACGGCTTGTCGGCGCCCGAAATGATCGATGCGCGCGGCATGGCTGTCGCACCCGGGTTCATCAACATGCTCAGCTGGGCTGATGTACCCCTGCTGCACGACGGGCGCTCCTTGAGCAACATCAAACAGGGGGTGACGCTGGAAGTGATGGGAGAGGGATGGTCCATGGGTCCGTTCACCGACCGGATGGCCCTGGAACGGGAGGAGGATCAGGGGGATATCACCTACGATGTCACCTGGCGTACACTCGGCGGTTTTCTGGAACATCTGGAGGAGCGCGGCGTGTCCACAAACGTGGCCTCTTTTGTAGGGGCCACAACGGTGCGGATTTACGTCCTCGGCCGTGACGACCGAGCACCGTCTTCCGATGAACTGGCCAAAATGCAGGGCTTGGTCAGGGAGGCGATGCAGGAAGGAGCCATGGGACTCAGCACTGCCCTGATCTATGCCCCTGCCTGGTATGCCGATACCGGTGAGCTCATTGCCCTGGCATCTGCGGCGGCCGAATACGGGGGCGTGTACGCCACACACCTGCGCAGCGAGGGGGACCGTTTCCTCGAGGCCATCGAGGAGATGCTTCAGATAGCGGAAGAAGCCGGGATCGCTGCCCACATCCACCATCTCAAGGCGGCAGGGACCGAAAACTGGCACAAAATCGACGAGGTGATCGATCGTGTGGAACAGGCGCAGCGTGACGGTCTCGACATTACGGCCAACATGTACATGTACACCGCCGCATCCACCCAGCTGTCAGCGGTCGTGCCGCCGTGGGCCCGGGAAGGCGGACGCCGGATCATGATCGAACGGTTTCAGAATCCGGTCATACGGGCCGAAATCATCGAGGAAATGGAACGCCCGGATCCCGAATGGGAAAATTTCTTCCAGATGGTGTCTTCTCCGGATGATATTACACTGGTCGGTTTCCGGTCCGACCAGCTTCAGCATTTCATCGGCTGGTCGCTGGCCGAAGTGGCCGAACTGCGCGGAACTTCTCCCGCTGAAACCGTTCTGGATCTGATCACAGAGGATGATTCCGGCATCAGTGCGGTGTACCATCTCATGTCCGAGGAAAACGTCGAGCGGCAGGTGCAGCTACCGTGGATGACATTTGGATCCGACGGCGGATCGATCGCGGCCGAGGGTGTTTTCCTGAACCGGAATCCGCATCCACGCGCCTACGGGAACTTCGCCCGGCTGCTGGGCCATTATGTCCGGGACCTTGGACTTGTTACCCTGGAGGATGCGGTCCATCGGCTTACGGCGCTACCGGCCCGCATACTCGGTATCGACCGGGAGCGCGGTTACCTGGCGGAAGGATACCATGCCGATATCGCCATTTTTGATCCGGAAGAGATCCGCGACCATGCAACATATGACAACCCGCACCAATACGCCACAGGGGTCTATTATGTGTTTGTGAACGGAGTGACGGTGCTGCGCAACGGGGAGCATACGGAAGCCATGCCGGGCAGGTTCGTCCGCGGTCCGGGCTGGCAGGAAAGGGACTGATCTTGTCAGAATTTGCAATCTGCCATTCAGGCAGATGAATGGACCGTGCAGCAGATGGAAGGGCTTTCTGCCAGGTTGACTGATGGGCTTCTGCCGGGGAGGCGGATCGACTTTTGACAGTCAAATGGACTGACGAGCAGGCGAGTTCCCCTGCGTTATTTAGAGGTACTGCTCAAGGTAAGCGTAATCCGGAGTCAGTCTCCCGTTTTGTACAATGACCGCACGTTTCAGTTCCGCCGGCAGGTGCAACTCGTCGAAAGGAACCTGGAAATCGGCACTTGCCAGCGCAGGAATCCATGGCGACAGCAGTCGGCTGAAATGTTCCGAAGATTCGCGCGGCAGCTCGCTGGGCAGGATATCCACGGCCATCACGGCAATGCCCGGGCCTTCAAAACCCATGGCATGGCCACTGCTGGCCGGATCGTACACGAATACGGGATCCTCGATCCCGGTGGCCTTGACCGTGCATTCCACGGAGCCCTCCGGATCGCAGGTGATGTCGCCGATGACTGAGAGTTGAAGGGACCCCTGTTCTTCCCGATTCCGGAGCCACTCCCTGGTCACCAGGCGCGGGTATTTTTCATCCCAGTAAATGCCATTCACCAGCACATCCACCGGCTCCAGGAAATGTTCAAAGCGGGATTCGTAGGCATCCGGATGCACGATGTAATCCGCAAGATCGAATTCCTTCCCTTCCCTGTGCACCATATAATCGGCCGGGACCAGGTTCACCAGGTACGCTTTGCGGGATCCGCCGAACTGTTTGCGGCCGTTATCTTCTGCAAGCCGGGCCGCCGGGATCTTTTCCACCGGCAGCAGGTCCATGATTTCCAGGGCGCCCTGTGCCACATTTCCGTCTCCGGTCACGGCAAACAGCAGCGGTCCCGTTCCCTCCGGCAGTCCGCGGGCGAGCAGCTCCTCCCCTGCCTGGCGGATATCCGATTTGGCCTCGTCCAGCGAATCATAGGTTGCGGCCTGGCGGATCTTTTCAAAAGGATTGGCCTTTCCGAGTACCTTCAGGCGCTGTCCCAGTGTCCAGAGTGTGTTGATCGTACCGGCGATTCCCGCATGCCGCCCGAAGAAAATGAGGCGCCGGCCCTGCTCGTCGAGGATGCGTTCGTAGTCGATCAGGCTGGCTCCCGCATCCATCAGGTCCCGGAGCATCGGCATATTCTGAGATTGTCCCTTGATAACATGCGAGAAATAGACATAGACCTTTCCCTTTCGGAAATAACCGATGGGCATCTCTTTGACGCCGAGTATGATATCGCAGCCGGAAAGGTCTCCGGTCACTTCCGCTCCGGCCGCTTCAAATTCCCGGTGTGCAAAAATGCGCTTTGGCGAGGCCTCCACCTTGAAGGCGATGCCATGCCCGCTGATCAGAAAGCGGACATCGTCGGGCACCAGCGGAGTACGGCGCTCCGGCGCATATTTGTCCTCGTGACGAATGCCTGTTCGGTTCATGGCAAGTTACAGCACGATCTGCATCTGCAGCGTGAGCAGATTTCCGAGATCGACATTCTCCCGGCGGTCACTGCGCACTTCATAATTGAGTGAGATGCGGGTTTGTCCCTGCAGGTAGTAGTTGAGTCCGGCCGTGAGGATGGTCAGCGCCGAGTCGGAAAAATCCGGATCGGTATCCGGGCGATGCATTTCAAGCCTCAGAATACCCTGGAGCTCCTCGTTGAAATGATATCCGGCCAGTACGTAGCCGCCGTGCTGGTTCTGATTATCGCCATCTGGCTGCTCATCAGAACGAATGATGTATTCGCCGCGGATCAGCAGCGGATCCGGGCGCCAGGTCGCATCCACCCCGAAGCGGAACCGGTTGGGTTCGGAAGCGATTGGCCTTCTGCCCATATGAAACGATGCTCCCAGGGCCAATTCGTCAGTAGCCTGGTATCCGATCCTTCCGATAAGGTCTTTCGGGTCGATGCGTTCGGCGACATTGGCTCCTGTTCCGTTTATCAATGCAATGGCATAGCTGATTCCATCCTGGGAACCGCTGGCCTGGATGCCGACGTCGCGGAACATGCGCAGGTCGTTCATCCGGCGCACTGTCAATGAGCGCTCAATGGCGGGATTCATGAAAATGGGTTCCGGTCCTTCGAGACCGAAAGGCACCAGGAACTGTCCCGTCCGCAGCTGGAACATCGGATGGATGTCGAAATCCACAAATCCGTTAACCAGCTGGGGATTGCGGTTAGGAGGCTCCAGCGCACCGGCGACAATATTCAGGGAGATCAGTTCATTAAACCGGCCAGCTATTCCGACCCGTGCACGATAAATCGAAAAGCCTGCGGGGTCACCCGGATCCTGCTCATAAGAGAAGTTTTGCTCCATGAATCCGGTAACACGGTAGGCAGGATAGGGATTATCGCCTTGACCGGCCGCCTGGCTGCCGGCAATTCCAAAGGCGGTGCTGCTGAGCACGAGAAGGACGAGTGTTGTGATGGCTGCTGTCCTGGACAGAGGCGAAATAAACGTTTTCATCTTTCTGTAATCATTTGGTACTTTTACAATAATGTCACGATGATCAAAAAAGTAAGATAAGCAATTATGGAAGAGTTTGAAGTATCCGGCAACAATCT
>SKNL01000156.1 GCA_007120555.1 Balneolales bacterium | reverse complement strand
TGAAATTTGCGATTGTATGAATGTAAACGTAAGACCGGGCCGACCGGTTTTACTGTAATATCCGATATTATGTTATCACAATACCGATTAGAAAGTATTACGTACAAACACACTTTGTATTTTGGCTTAAGTACACTTCTCGTGCTTTTGCTGACCATACCGGGCTTCAGCCATGCCGGGGTGCCGGCTGTGGAGGAAGAAACCTTCAAACCCGGTACGCCTGAGGGTGATCTGAGGCAAACCGGGTGGGCTGACATGCTCCCACATACCATGAGCGGCGACTACTACAACGAGTTCTGGAGCTACCACGTCTTTCTCGAAAACGACCTCCATCTGCACCTGACTTTTTCGCTTGCCAACTTTGGCAGTTTCAAAAGCCCTGTGAGCGGAGGCAAACTGTTCGTGTCCAATTTCAAGGGCAACAACTACAATGTGGCCCGTGAGTTTGCAATTGAGCACCTGGTCATTGATGAGGACCGCAACAAGATCCGTCTCCACGAGGGCCGTGAAATCTATCTGTCCGGAAAACTTCCATACGGACACCATATCTATTACCGGACCTCAAAAGATGGCGTCAGCTACCTTGTGGATCTGGATTTTCACGATATCCATCAGGGATATACCTGGGGGGACGGCGTATTTCGCCTTGAGAATGAGGACATGGGCATTTTCGTGCATATACCGCGTGCCGAGGTGACCGGCATCGTAGCCATCGACAATGACACCCTTGAGGTGAGCGGCACCGCCTACATGGACCACACGTTCCAGACCAATCTGTCATCCAAAGTAGTCGACAAGGGATTCCGGCACATTACCCACACAGACAGCGGTTTTCACATCGGTTATTATCTCGTTCCCAAAAAAAGATCCCGTGCCGATGTGATCGGTCTTTCGCTTATCCGGGAAAATTCGCCCACCATACTTGAGAGGCCAAAGCAGATTGCCGTACTCGATTCTGACCGGATTGGGGGCCGGACCGTTCCGCGGTATCTGGAAGTGGTATTTGACTCGGGAAAGCGAAGTGTAATCAACCGACAGCAGGATTTTCAACATGTCTCCTTCCTTGAGGAAGTGGGTGGGATCCGTCGAAGGCTTGTCCGGAGCTTTCTGGGCGGTGAGGTCATTGAGTATGTCGGAACCGGAAAACTGAACGGAAATATCCCGATAAATTATAATTTTTTCCTGGTTCATTGAGTCGTAAATTGGCCGTATAAAGTATTTGATATGAGAATGAAGAGAAATGCCGAAAACGGGATTCCGAGGGTAAGTTGTCTGATGGTCACCGCCAACCGCAAACGGCTTGCGGAGCGGGCCGTGGCATGTTTCCAGAACCAGACCTATCCCAACAGAGAGCTTGTGGTCATTGATGACGGACAAGAGGACTATTCTCCCCTTTTCCGGGATATCGATCCTGCAGATGTGACCTATGTCCGGATACCCCGTGCCTCCAGCCTGGTTCTGGGAACCTTGCGTAATATCGCGTTGCAGTACGCCGAAGGAGATTACATTGTACAATGGGATGATGACGACTGGTATCATCCGGAACGGATTGCTGCACAGGCCGTCTTTCTGGATCAGGGCTACGATGCCTGCTGTCTGTCCGCCTCCCTGATGCATCTGGACAATCCCGATTTTTTTTCTCTTCCGTATATTGGATATCTTCCGGATGGCATACCCGGAAGCATTATGCACAGGCGAAGCAAAAACATTCGTTATCCTGAGTATCGCAGAGCTGAAGATACGGTCTATCTGAGGGAATGGATGAAACGCCGGTACATCAAGCTTCCGAAAGAGCATGCCGGACTTTTTATCCGCTGTTTTCACGGGACCAACACCTGGGAGGAAGAGCATTTTACGCGTCGCATCCGTAACAGTCCAGGCAGCTGGATGAATTACATGTTTCACAAATTCGTGCGCGGTGACCTTTCGGGGCATCCCCGTTTCCGGCTTCCGCCACAAATACAAGTGGCATTTGAGCAATATATTGAAGAATCGCGAACATTGAATCTCTTCACTTCGATTACAGTAGAGGAATCATGAACATCATTTATGCGCAAAGCTATCCCGTCTACCATGATCTGATTGACGAGCATGAGTTTGTAGAAATGGCCAACCGCGACAAGTGGATGCCGGCCCTCACATCACAGAGAGGATATCCTTCGGAACTTTGGGCCGGCGGCAACCAGACGATGAAAACCGAATGGCAGTACGACAATCTGCCGGGTGTTCCTGTCCGGATATTCAAAACGGATCAGACGGATGGTAAAAGCCGCAATCACACATCACGGGCCTTGATACAGGCGGCAGCGGAATCTGATGCCGATCTTTTTGTGATCAAGGGAATGGACGGGGGAATCGGTATTCAGCTGGTGCGGGAAGTACTCATCCCCAAACGCATCCCCTATGCGATCGTCATCGGAGGTGAATGGTATCATCCCATCGTCAAGCAAGCCGTAGCCGTACTTTATGAAACAGAGTACCAGTTTCAACAGTTGACCCGCCGCACCATTCGCTTCTGGCGGACTGTCGTGCCGGAAAAGAAGATGATCCATCTGCCAAAGTCTGTCGATACACGGCATTTTGCACCGGATCCTGAAACCGTGAAAACACATGATGTGATCGCCGCCGGTCGTCTTATTTCCAACTACAAGAATTATCAGGCTCTTTTCGAGCTTTCAAAAAAACACAAGGTCGGTGTCATCGGTGGCGGGCCCATGCTTCCACAATTCCGAAGGAAATATCCCGAGATTACATGGTTCGGTCCGGTCACCTATGCGGAAGTTCCGGCATATCTGAACAAGGGCAAGGTCTTTTTTCACAGTGGATATCGCGACCACTATCCCAGGACCATATCCGAAGCGGCTGCCTGCGGTGTGCCTCCTGTTGCATTCGATGACATCATTCATGATGACGTTCTGCCTGAAAAGATCGGATTACGTGTTTCAAAAGATAATTATGTAAGCAGAATTTCCGAATTGCTTGATAACCCGGAAGAGTTGAAACGGAAAACCTCAGCCGCACGGGTACATGCCGAGAAGAATCTGCATCATCTTTCGTCGCTTCCGGCTATCCGGGAAATGATTTCAAGGGTACATTCGTCGCGCAACGCTTCGGGATGACACGCCACTTAAAACGGGGATGGGACCAGCTGGTGGCCTTCGCGAAGAGTGCTCCCGGGAAAAGATTGCTTCGTTACGGCAAATATCTTCTGCAACTGGCCATTGTGGTTTTCCTGCTGAAGCAGATCCTTCAGATAGGGCTGCAAAACGTACTGGCTGAACTTCCGGTCCATCCCCTGTACTATCTGCTCTTCCTGGTCCTCTATTTTGCCCTTCCGGTCACAGAGTACCTGACCTACAGCACGCGCTGGGCCATGAAATTTTGGCAGAGCCAGGAGATCTTTCTGAAGAAGCGGGTTTACAACAAGGTTGTTTTGGGTTATTCCGGGGAAGTACAACTTTTTTTCTGGTTGCAGAACAAGATGGGTATCGGTAAAAAGGAGGCATATGAGGTAGTGCGTGACAATAACATTCTCTCCACTTTGGCATCCACGGCTGTTGCCCTGCTTTTGCTGGTGCTTTTTTCGGCAACGGGCAGGTTGAGTCTTCAGGAGTGGATAGCCCTTGATGATCTCTACATTGTGCTTCCTGTTTCGCTTATATTCCTTGTTGCGGCGCTGTTGCTGTTCCGGAAATACCGGCCATACCTGTTCACCATGCCGCGCAAACCCGCACTGCTCATTTTCATCGTGCACATTGCCCGAATGATTCTTCTGACCATTGTCCAGGTGGCACAATGGTACGTGGTCATGCCCTGGGTGCCGTTTGAGATATGGTTCACGATGGTTGTGCTGCAACTGATCCTGAGCCGTATCCCTTTCCTTCCCAGCAAAGATCTTGTCTTCCTCGGTGTGAGTCTGGAGTTTGTCCGGCATGTCGAGGTGTCTTCGGCGGGAATTGCCGGAATACTGCTTGTGAACCAGGTGTTGGACAAAGTTATGAGCCTGCTGTTGTTTTCCTTTCTTTCGTTGCGGGAAAAACAGGCCTAGAACTTATTTGCCGTGCACGTCCTGCCGATGTATCTGCCTCCACTCCTTTTCAGCGAACTGATCGAACCAGGGTTTTTGATGGCTCCAGCCGAAGTGCAGTATGTAGGGTGTTATCCAGAGGTGGTCGTTGCTCCGTGGCATCACACGGAACAACGCAAATAGAAGGCCTCTGAGCAGATCGGTTTTTATTCCTCTCAAGGAATGAATGAATGGATTGCAATAGTACTTGCAGGAGACTTCCGTGAAATCATCATTGGTCCTGGTCAGCGGCCGGATGAAATCGAGCTGGATGCTTTCCTGTGCGTTGAACCAGGGGTATACGTACAGGTTCAACATGCTCACGGCCATTCCCAGGCTCCATTCACAGCTTTCCAGGTTTCTTCCTTTCTCTCTCGTTCTGCTGACAAAATGGGTTTCTCTTTTCCTGTCCAGCAAATCTGCTGCCAGCTCATTGACTTTACGGGTGATTTCAGGATCAGCGGCATACATTACACCGGTTTGCACACGGGCCAGATAGCTCATGCCAAAACGTTTCAGGGTGCGTTGCCGACGTCTCAACAGGATATCCCACAATATCCTGATATTTTTATGTGAACCAAAAAAAACATCCGCTGATTCCTGACCGGTTATGGTATAGGGATAGGGCATCAATGACTGCCAGACCTTGTCCGGATTGCGGCACCAAATCATGTCCGAATCCAGGTAAAGATTACGCTCAAAGGGCATGTAGTGGTGCAGGTTGTGCTTGAATCCGACAATTGACTGGTGTTCCGGGCGAAGATTCAGTACAAAATCAAACGGCGTTTCGAAAGGCCGGGATATGAGCATGTTTTTATGCTCTTCACTGCAAATAAGAGCCAGGGGACGTTTTGGGTCGTACCGTTTCAGGGTGCGGGCCGATATGACAGCGTCACGCAGGTATTTTTCAGATCCATAACTGGTATAAAGGTACCCTTCCGGTGCTTTGTTTTCTCTTTTTTCACTTCCGGATTTGCCGGATTCTTTAATTTTTTTTCTGCCAGACGCATCCGTCATGTACTGCACTCCGTTGTTTCATTGTTTTTAAGGGTTTGCCTTCATGAAATAATGCCGGAAAGACTCCGTTTCCCGAAATAGAAGTAAAGGAAATAAGACACCTATCCAAAATAGTGTTATTTTATTTCAAAGGAAGCAGATTCCTTACCTCTAAGGTGATTTATCGAAATCAAATAAGAGACTCGCACTGATCCTGAACATTTGGACCTGCGGTCCATTAATTGAACCGTCCTCAATCGGGTTTCCATGGAACAGAAACGAGCACTTGTCAGTTGCCTGCTGCCCGCCGGCGCCGATGCCGCACAGCTTGCGCGGGCAATTTTATGCTACCAGCAACAGACCTGGAAAGATAAGGAACTCATAGTCATAGATGACAAAACCCGGGATCTTGGCCCTTTGCTTGAAGATATTCCTTCCGGGGAATTGCAGTACGTTCGTACTGGCACAGGAAACAGCGATGGCACGGATATGGGACGTGACCTGGCCAGAATCAAGAATCCGGGACTCGAGAAAGCTGCGGGAGAGTTCGTCATTCACTGGGACGCATCAGACTGGCATCATCCCGAGCGGATCCGTCACCAGGTAGCCGGCATGGATGGTGATGTCAGGGTAAGCTGGTTGGCAGGCACTCTGCTGCACGTTGATCATCCCGAATTGGTTCATCACCCGTATGTTCACACTCCAAAGGCGGGATACGGTGGCAGCCTGATCCATGTGAATGATCCGGCCAAACGGTATCCGCTGGAGCAGCGTGACCCGGACCGTGCATTTCTGTCACTGTGGGATGCCGATGAAGCGCGTATAATGGACGCTTCCCATGCGTGGCTTATCATAAGGTCCTTGCATGGAGATTCACGGAATCGCAGGCGTTTTTATGCCGGCTTGCGCAAGGGTACGGGAGATTTAACCCGTTGGATGTGGCTCAGGTTACGTGGCCGCGACCGCTTGTCCCACCCGCGGTTCCGGTTGCCGGCTCAGGCGCAGGAAAGCTTCCGCAGGTATCTTCAGGAGTCGCGTAAACTGGGACTCATCACATCGATCGCATAGCGGTGTTTTTTTATCAAGGCGGGATTCAACCACCGTGTCAGTCCTCATTTCTGACTGCTACTGACTTGTTCAGCCACACCTTCCGGCTTGTTTGTCAGAGCATCAGGCCTTATCTGCTCTGCGACGCAGGTTGTCGATCAGGGCATCATATCCCCTGCGACGGATAATGTTCTGGAATGATCTTCGGTAGGATTCGGCCGTCCACGCATGATCGATCGACATGTCCGTTATGACCCACTCACCATCCCGGTTGAGCATGCGGTAAAGCACGGGTATGCGGCTGTCGTTGTGTATGGCAGTTGTAGTGACCTTGGCATGGTCGCCATCCACAGTGATGTCTTCATAGATCACCTCCGCTCGGTAGATATCGAGCTGCTGCAGAGACTGGTCGCGTATGATGCGTGAGAAAAGGTCGACAAACTCGTCCTGTTCTTCTTTGCTCAGTTCATCAAATTTTTCTGCGAGCGCATATTTTGCCATCTCGCGATAGTCCATCATGTCGTTTACAATATTTCGGAGCTGTTCCCTCTGCTCGTCGGTATACTCTGCCCCCTCCGGACCAAGCAATTCCTTGATCTGGTTGTCACGTTCTTCTAGTATCGTTCTGATTTCCTGCTCCTTTGCCGGGTTTGCGAAAGCAGAAACCGCAGAGACGAAAACAATAATGCATAAAACAAGGTATTTCATGGGAACTTGGATTTAGGTACTCCGGGGTGTTTCGGGTAATTCTCAAGGTGATTCTTTGGGTGATTCAAGTGTTGGTGACGCTGTGATGTCGCCGTGGTTGCGGACAAGCAATGTGGTGATGAAGGACAGTTAACTGCTGATAACGCATAAATAACGGAAGATCATTACGGTTATTTGTTATCCTTTTATACGAATGGAACCCGGTTTGGTTCGATTGAGGCAGAGCGCAGGCTGGCAGAAGCACAAACGGTTACCGGACGTCGGTATTTTGCGTCAGCTCGCTGACCGGCATACCGGCGGAACGGTAAAGGCGTGCCGTTTTCAGATTGAGATCAAACGTCAGCTGGCTTATTTCCAATTCGAGTTCCATCTTCTTTTTAACGGCGTCGAGCAAATGTCTCACATTTCCGAATCCGATATCCAGGTCTATCTGCTCGGTCCGCACCCATTCGCTGCTGATTTCCAGTGCATTGACCCGGCTCTTCCTTCGGGATTCGGTAATGCGAGCTTCACGGTAATGGTCGCTCAGCTCGATCAGGATGCCATCGGTTGCGGCATCGTGAAAGTCATCAAGCTGGCGCTTCTGGATATGCGTGCGTTCTATTTGATTCCGCGTCTGCCAGAAATTCAGGTTCATCTGGAAGCCGAATCCGGCACGTGCTGACAGGAAGTTGGTGTTATTGCGGATAAAGGGATTGTTCTGGCGTGGTCGGTTCGGCGTGTATCCGAACCCGGCACTTACACCCAGGAACATTGCCGGATAGTATTGTGCCCTTGCAGCTTTGAGACCATATGAGGCCGCTTCACTTGCAGCTCTGATTCCTTTCAGTTCTGCCCGGTTGAACATTGCGCTGTTTTCATAAAAACCAAAATCCTGGATGGATACCGGAACGGGGTCGAAAAAACGTTCAGCCGGCAGGTATA
>SKNL01000015.1 GCA_007120555.1 Balneolales bacterium | reverse complement strand
CTGAAGCCAGGGAGTCAAGCACCTGCTGCATTTCCAGGCGGATATCCCCGGCAATGTTTTCCGCCTCGGCCCTTTCCGGATCGGCGGGTGTGGCGGCGCCCCGTTCCTTTGCCCTGGCCCGTATATCAATCGGCTTTCCGATGAAAAACTTCATATTGCAGGGAAACGCAAAATAGAAGAAGAAAGGAAAGATTGCAGCGAGAATGATCAACGGAAGCGGGATGAACGGAATTCTGAACAAACGGCTGCCCACTTTGTCGATCCAGCGGAAAGTCAGGTTGGCCGGATTGATCCACTCGGCATTGATGCCGAAAACGGGAAGCAATGGAACATCATAACGGGCGGCCAGCTTCACGAAGCTTGGCTGAAAAGGCTGCAGGCGGTATCTGCGGTTGAAACCCTTTCCGATGCCAGGGATACCTTCGGGGTAGTAGATTACCCGTCCGCCACGGGACAGGATCCGGTCAAAATTGAGGTAGGTCTGGTCGACAGCCCCGAATTTCCGCCACCAGTTGTCCAGGCCGAACGGACGCAGCCACCAGTTAATCGCCAGCTTTGGAGAATAAAGCGGTTTTATTTTCGCTTTTTCACCGAAGCCGCCTTCCCGCCAGAGCAATTGATCGAGCACGAACGAGTCGTGTGGAAACGCATTTCCGCTGTGGTTGGATGCGAGGATCACCGGTCCGGATTCCGGTATGTTTTCAAAGCCGGAGAGGGTGGCTCGGAAGTAGTGATCCATGATACCGGAGGAAACCTCGCGGTAAAAACTTTCGAGATATTCGAAATCCATCGGATCCTCACCAGGGGCCATGCCTGAATATCGTTGCCGGCTCATGATTTCGGTTGTTTGTTGAACAGGTAGAAGAGAAAACCGATGAGGAACAGCACACTCCAGAGCGGCCAGGGGCCGTCTTGTACGACCGCCATCGTACCGGCAAGCACAAATGCGCCGGTCATGATGCTTCCGCTGAGGTTCTGGATGGAGTCCGGTTTCGGTACACGGTCAGAGAGGGTATCCTCAAGGTGGTTCAGGCTGTCGGCGGCTATCCTGGGGAGGCGCATGAGCACGTCGACCAGTTCCGGAGTTCCGCGCCAAAGCTCTTGTGCAATGGAAGCGGGATGAAACTGGTCCTGGAAGATCTTGAGTGCATGTTTCCGGGATAGGGCGGGGATGTCGATTTTTGGATTGAGCATTTTTCCGACCCCTTCGTAGGTAATCAGCGCTTTGGTCATGAGGGTCATTTCGACGGGAAAGAAAACGCGATGCCGCCCGCCTATGGCCAGGGAATTGATGATGAGCTGGCCAAGGCTGAAATCGCCGTAAGAGGCGTGCTGGTAAAATCGCCGGAGCAGGTCGGTGACGGAGCGCCGGAAACCGTTGGGGTCCCCATTTTTCCCGATCCGTGCCATAGCGGTGAGATTGCGGGTGGCACCCTCGATATCGCCGGAAACCAGCGCATGGAAATAGTAAAGCATGCGCCGTCTGGTACGCTCCTCAAAACGTCCCACCATGCCGAGATCGATGAACCCGATCTTGTCATCGGACATGATCATCAGATTTCCCGGATGCAGGTCGGCATGAAAAAAACCGTCTTTGTACAGCATGCGTATAATGGCCTCGGCGCCGCGTTCCAGTATCTTCTGTTTGCGGTCGGGCGATGCCTCTGAGAGCTCAACCGTATCCGGCGTGATGCCTTCCATAAATTCCATGCAGAGTACATCCCGTGTACTGTATTCGCGATAGATCTCGGGGAAACGGATGTAATCGACATCGCTGAAATTGGCTTTGAATATCTCGGCATTGTCCGCTTCGTTTTCCATCTCCACTTCCTTAAGCGTGTAGGAGCCGAATTCGCGGATAAGCCGGCGCGGCTGATATTGGGGAATGACCCAGTTCAGGAAGTGTCCGAGCCATCGCAGCAGGATGATATCCGTTTCGATCGTATCGCGTATGCCCGGCTTGATGACCTTGAGGACCACGATCTTGCCATCGAGTGTCACCGCGCGGTGTGTCTGGGCAATGGATGCCGAACCAAGCGGTTGTTCGTCCACCGTGATAAAAAAATCCTCCAGCTTGCCGTGCAGGTTGTTCTCAATGATGGAGCGGATGCTTTCAAAAGGCACTTGTGGCAGATTGTAGAGCAGGTTCTTCAGTTCGGCCGTGATGATTTTCGGGAGGATGTCCTGCCGGAGCGAGAGTATCTGTCCCAGTTTGATATAGGTTGGGCCGAGGAGTTCCAGCCGGCGCCGAAGCTGAACGGGAAACGGAAGGTTGCGCAGGTCCCGCTTGACAAAAGGTTTCACCAGGAATGCAGTGAAGCGGGACGGAAAAGATCGCATCCGCGTTTTTCGTTCTTTGGAAAGGGAAGCGACATAGGCGATGATACCGCCCATGAACAACCCGGAGACATGGCGGTGGATCTGAAAAAAACGCCGCACAAGGCTTTTGTAAGGGGCGAGCGGATCAAAATTGCTTCTTCTGCCGGAGGCGCGGCGATCCTCTTCAGAAGATTCTTTTGGAACCCCGGTGTGGGAATCGGCTTCGTTATTCTGGTTGCTCATCCGGCATGGTTACGTAAAACGGAAAAAAACAAGATATTTGCACAGTGGCTTAGTTGCAATCAGGGCGTTGCTGATTCAATCCGCCAGCCCGGGTTGCATTGGGTCTTGCAGCCTGCAATGCAGTGAAACCAAGTTACGGGATTCATTCCGGATTAGGGAATGATAAATTTGAGACCAAATGTCCATGACCTGACATCAGCCCGGATCCACAAGAGTATGATTATAATCGTCATGGACATTCTATCTGACTATTAAATCAAAATTTATAAAACGGATGAAAAGTAAGCGAAAAAATTTCCCGGGGTGCGTATTGCAATGCGGTAAGCAAACGTTATGTTTACATTTAGGCCCCTTTGAACAGGCAGGTCTTGGTGTAAAAGATGAGAGGACCTGGTAATGAGAGACGGGTGCCTGGTGGTAATGGATGTGCCTTGCCTGTTGTGTTAACCTTTTCAAGATGATTACACCATGACAAAGTTCAACAATTTTATCCGGACATCGATGTTTGGCGGTCTGGTGGTGCTGATGCCGATCATCCTCTTTTTCCTGGTAGTGAGGTGGGTGTATGGGGCGATGACGGATGTGATCTATCCCCTTACCTCGTTTCTCGTGGAAAAAACGGCCCTGCAGCAACTGCTCGCTGATATTCTGGTGATTGCATTCATACTTATCATCTGTTTCGCGGTGGGCGTGTTCGTAAAAACACAGATGGGAAACCTGATTTTCAGGGGTGTTGAAAATGCCACTCTCAGGTATGCGCCGGGCTACAGCATGATCAAGGAAACGGTGATGATGTTCTTCGGGCGGAGTAAATCCCCGTTTTCCGCGGTAGCACTGGTCCGGCCGTTCTCAAGTGAAACCATGATGACGGCTTTCGTCACCGACGAACATCCCGACGGCAGCTTTACCGTGTTCATTCCCACCGCACCCAATCCCACATCCGGCAATATCTATCATCTTCCAAATGAGCGGGTGCATATTGTGAGTGTGCCGGTGGATGAGGCGCTTCGGACCATTCTGAGTTGCGGGATAGGTTCCACGAACATGGTTGTCAGGGTAGCGGAACTAAGGAAAAAAAAGCCTGACCAGATCGGTTGACTTCCACCGCCGTTATCAAGAGATTAGACCATAATCACGTTATTGATAAAACGACTCAGGGAAACGCAGAATGGCACCGGAAACACAGGCATCATATGATGCATCTTTCAGGGATGAAGGAGAGTATGCCCTCTGGCTGAAGCCGGAAAGTGAGGTGTATGATATCTTGAAAAAAATCATTGACCGGCTGGCCGCTGAATACGATGCCCCGGTCTTTGAACCGCATATCACGATTGCCAGCGGCATCCGAATGCCTGTTGACGAGATGGTCGGAAGGTTGGAGGGTATTTCGAAAACCGCAGAGCCAATGACCCTCTATCTCGGGGATACGGATTTCCGGGATTCCTACTATCGCTCGCTATTTGTGCGTATTGCGCCAAATGAGGCATTGCTGGATCTCAGGGAGCGGAGCCTGCGGGAATTCCGGCTGGAGCACGAACCCTATATGCCCCACATAAGCCTGATGTACCGGGAAATGGATCCGGGGAAAAAGAAGCAGATCATTGATAGTGTGGGAAAGCGCTTTGACCTGGTATTCATACCGGACAAAATCCATCTGGTCCGCGTCTCGGGTCCGTCCGAAACATGGAAGGAACTGCTTCATGTCCCACTGTTAACCCCATGAACCGCAGCGCCTGTTTTGCAAATTTTTTTACCACCTTCATAAATTCCTGACAATTACTGTCTATCCTGTCCAAAAACGCTGTTAATCTTATAGAAAATCGCTTTTATAATCATTTCTCCAAGGCCAACATTAACCCATCTAATACTATTACATTATGGCTGCGTATCAATTTTTCAAACAGGTAAACAAATGCTTCGATCGGGCGGCAGGCTATCTGACCATCGAAAAGGGCCTGCTTGCCCAGATCAAGGCGTGCAACAGCACCTATCATATTACATTTCCACTTCGCAGGGACGATGGCAGCGTTGAGGTCATCCACGGCTGGCGGTCAGCGCACAGCGTCCACAAAATGCCCACCAAGGGCGGGATCCGCTACGCTCTTGAAGTGAACGAGGATGAGGTAACAGCCCTTGCCGCACTCATGACCTACAAGTGTGCCGTGGTTTCGGTGCCATTTGGCGGTGCCAAGGGCGGGATCCGTATCAACCCGTCCAAGTACTCCTCATCCGAGATCGAGCGTGTCACCCGGCGGTACACGTTTGAGCTGATCAAAAAGAATTTTCTTGGTCCGGGCGTGGATGTGCCGGCGCCGGACTATGGTTCCAGTTCCCGGGAAATGGCATGGATCCTGGATACTTATCAGAGCATGGTCGATTCGCTTGACAGCGAGGGTTGTGTCACCGGCAAGCCGATTGAGCAGGGCGGTATCAGTGGACGCACCGAGGCCACGGGCCGTGGCATTTTCTTCGGCCTGAAAGAGGCGTGTGACGACAAAAAGGATATGGAGGCGCTTGGCCTTGCCACCGGACTTGAGGGCAAGCGGGTCATCGTCCAGGGCCTTGGAAATGTCGGCTACTATGCGGCACATTATCTGCGTGAAGCAGGTGCGCTCATAACCGGAGTGGCCGAAGTGCATGGAGGCATTTATGACGACAAAGGCATTGATGTTGAAAAACTGCGCGACCATATCCGCGAAACCGGCTCCATTCGTGAATACCCGGACGGCCGGTTTGTAGAAGAATCGTTAAGCATGCTGGAGATGGAGTGCGACATACTGGTCCCGGCTGCCCTGGAAAACCAGATCACAGTCGAAAATGCCGGGAGGATAAACGCAAAGATCATCGGCGAGGGCGCCAACGGACCCACAACCAGTGAAGCGGATACCATTCTTCGGGAGCGGGGGATACTGGTTGTTCCGGATATCTATCTGAATGCCGGCGGTGTGACTGTCTCCTATTTTGAATGGATCAAAAACCTCTCTCATATCCGCTTTGGCCGGATGGACCGTCGCTATGAGGAAAATGCGATGACACGTCTTCTGGAAGCCATCGAGGGGCTGACCGGAGAGCATTTCAGCGAGCACGACGTCAAGCGGATCGGCAAGGGGCCTGAGGAGTGGGATATCGTGGATTCCGGACTGGAAGACACCATGGTCACCGCCTATCACATGCTGCATGAAACAGCGCGGCAGTACGACACGGATCTGCGGAATGCCGCGTATATCAGCGCGATCAAAAAAGTGACCGTATCCTATCAGCAAATGGGTATTTTCCCGTAAGGACGGGCGCCACATTTAGTGGATCAGGCCGGGATCACGGATCATGTACACAGGTGCTTGTTATTTGTGTAAAAAGAACACTCTTATATGCTGATATTTGTCCTGCTTGTGCTTCCGGCACGGATTATCGGCGCGCAATCGGTCCGTCAGCCCGATCGGCCCGAACCGGGACTCATCCGATGAACGGCGCCAGGTCAACGATATAATCGGCGAATTTGGAGAGGCCTTTCTGTGTTACCCGATAACGCGATTCGGTTTTGTTTCCTTCGGTGGTTTTCTGAACGGAGACATATCCGGCATCAACAAGCTTGGAAAGGTGGGTGCTCAGATTGCCGTCGGTAGCATTGAGGACTTTTTTCAGTTCATTAAAACTGATATCATCCACCCTTGTGAGCACCGACATAAGGGCAAGCCGGATGCGCGAGTGGATGAGATTGTCCAGCTTGCGGTAATCCAGGGAGTTCGGTTCGGTAGCCATTGCCTTGGAGTCAAATGATGATCAGCTACAGCTGGTTAGCAGAAAATAAAGCACACTGGTTATGAAGCTATTATAGTATACACAAATTGCGTAAAATTAAAATAACGCATCCACTAAAAAATAAAGCAGGCATTCAGAAGGGTGAAACGAATATTCCAGCCTCCGGATGGCGCACAGGAGCATGATTATAATTGTCATGGACATTCTATGTGACCTTATAGATCCAAAGTTTTAAACAGATGAAAATATCCGGAAAAAGTAAAAGGCGGCCTCGAAAAAACGGTGATCAGCGCAAGCGCGGCGAAGCGCTGCTTGCGGAATTGTATGAACACTATCCCAACCCGCACTGTGCGCTCAACTTCACCAATCCGTTTGAGCTGCTGGTCGCGACCATACTGAGCGCCCAGTGTACGGATGTAAGGGTCAACATTGTGACCGAAGATCTTTTCCGGACCTGGCCCACCCCGCAGGCCATGGCCGGAGCGCTGTTGCCGGAGCTTGAAAAGACCATCCGCACCACCGGCTTTTACAGGAACAAGGCCCTGGCGATCAAAGAGGCTTCCCGCAAGATCGTGGAGGAGTTCGGCGGCGAAGTGCCCATGACAATGGACGAGCTGCTCTCCTTGCGCGGGGCCGCCCGTAAAACGGCGAATGTGGTGCTCGGGAATGCCTTCGGGATCAACGATGGGGTGGTCGTGGATACGCACGTCAAGCGGCTTGCCAATCGCTTCGGGTTGACGAAACACCAGGATCCGGTCAAAATCGAGCTGGATCTGATGGCGCTGTTTCCGCGGGAGGAGTGGACAAACCTCTCCCACCTGCTTATCGCACATGGACGAGCGGCCTGCAAGGCCCGCTTTTCCAAACCGCCTGACCATCCCGTCTGCGAGAAATTCGGCATCCGGTGCACCTGCAATGCCCTTCGCAAAAATGATAAGGCCGGCCAGGTAAAAAAAGGCAGCAATCAGTAAAGGCCGGCAGGAACACGCATAAACCCGGTTGAATCAGCATATAACCGGCATAAGTGAACAAAAAACGAGTCCGAACAGACAACAGACACCCCATGACCAACGGTACCCATCCACAAGAAAACAACGGCCGGCAAGGCAGAAGCGACCCCGGCGATGATGCTTCCCGGAAGCAGGAGCTGCTGGTGAGCAGCGTCGAAATGAAACTGCCTCCGATCCGCTCTGATGTGGAAATGATCCCCGTCACGCACGAGGGTTCCGAACTTATCTATTTCCATGATCCCCAGGGATATCTGCCCGGTCCGATTGCGCTGGACCGGCAGATTGCCGCGCTGGTTCCGATGCTGAACGGCCAGTTTTCCGTTCGCGACATATGCGATGACCTGAAGCGCTACGGCAGCGATGTGGATGAAGGGCATCTGCTTGCCTTTGTGCGGCAGATGGACGAAGCACGCCTGCTGCTGTCGCCCTGGTTCCGGCACTG
>SKNL01000053.1 GCA_007120555.1 Balneolales bacterium | reverse complement strand
GATACGGAGAGATGCCGGAGTGGTCGAACGGGCTCGCCTGGAAAGCGAGTGTGCCCTAACCGGGTACCGAGGGTTCGAATCCCTCTCTCTCCGCTCCCATCCTGTGTCTGTGATCGCTCGCTTGCCCGCTCTATGACTCGTTGTGATTGTTGCAAATTGTCGGAAGTCAAAAAAAATGCCTACATTCAGGCAGGCTACTTATCTACACAGTGAATATTTCTTACAACTTGAACCGATAAATAATGGTACAGGTTCAAGCATTGTTTTTTTTCAGGCATTTCCCATAAACAGTTTGTCCATGACAGGGCTTTCGTTTGCGTCCTGCCGCATTTATATTATCGTACAGTATTATGAAAAATTATCGGATCGCTGTTGCGGCAGTATTCCTGATTGTTGCCTTTTCCTGCGAACGACCTTCCAGTCCGGATTTCAATCTGCAACAGTCTTTTGACATCCCCCTGATAAAAAGCACCTCCTACAAACTTATTGGGGACGGAAAAGGGGCCATCATCGACACTACCAGCGAAAATTTCGAGGATCTGTTTCGGATCGGCCAGGACCGGCTCGTTTTCCTTTCTACGGAGATAGATTTTGAATTTGCAGAACTGGACGACATCATTCCGGATGTGGATATCGAGCCAACCATTGTTGAAAGCGAGATTGGAACACTCGAAATTGATGATTTTTCAGCAAGTTTTGACACAGAAATAGGCAATATTAGCGGAGAACCGGAGGATCTGGAAGATGAAGCGATGGAAATCGGTGATTTTGAAATCGAATTTGACGCCTCGGGTTCTGCCGGATTTGAAGAGGCCACAGGACTGGATCCCGCTGATTTCGGTCCCGGAACACCGGTTCCCGGTCCGGTTGACCAGACCTTTATCCTGCCAATGGACACACCGGGATTTGTGCGTGCTGAAATCGAAAGCGGAGGATTGCGATTCGTCTTCACCAACGACCTCGGATTTGATCTCGGGAATGTTTCAGTAACCTTGCTGAGCAATGCCGACTCGGCCCCCATACCGGTTGGAAATGCCGCGGAACTCGGATCTGTTTCACACGGTCAATCTGCAGAAGCGACCATTCTCTTTGTAGCGGGCGATCTGCTTGAGATAAACCTTGCATTTGAGGTACGGATCCAGTGGAAGGCACAGAATATGGCAAGCGAACCCGGAGAGCTCACGGTGAGATCGGAAGAGCAAAGACTGACCGTCCGTAGTGCCACCGGCAATATAAACGCGCAAGTACTTAGACCGGAGGTTGAACCCCTTTCGTCAACCAATCCTGATTTTGAATATGCCATTGTGGCTGATGATCCCGGTCCGGGCGAAGCTTATCAGCTGGAGTTGCTGATCATCAACAACACGCCGCTGGAAATGAAAGACAGTACGTTGACTGCCATGCCGCAGATTACCGTGTTCAACTCGGACGGAGTGGTTTTGGATGAAACAAAAGAACTGGATAACATTACACGTCCCGGGGCGACAAGCCTTGGGCCGGATGAGTCAGCCAAGATGGTCCTGGATCTGAGAGGACAGAAGCTGACCGCTGAACTGACCTACCAGATTAGTATGGGAACACCTGGAGGCGAAGGGCTTTCGGTAGACAGGGAGCAGTTCTTCCTGATTACTTCTCAAACCAATGATCTGAAATTTGTGGAGGTACGGTCCGACATAGATCCCCAGCAAGACATCCTTCTTGAGGATACCGGAGAAGTGAAAGGCGACTTTGTGAATGCTGAGGTGGAGGAGGGTGAGTTGCGGCTGGAAATCAGCAATCAGACGGAAATCCCGCTTTTTATTGAGCATCTCAGGTTTTTCAATGCGGAGTCATTTACAGCCAAGAATACCGGACGCTTCTTTGCGTTCGGTTCCCACATTGCCGAAATAAGCAATCTTGAAATACCATCCCTTGAGAGTCGCACAGTTCTGGTTCCGCTGGAAAATACCGGTATTTCCAACCGTATTTCATATAGCGGTACGGCTTCCTCACCGGGCACAAACGAACCTGTCACCGTTCGAGCAACAGACCTCATCATGACCGAAATGGAAGGATCTGCACAACTCAGCTCGGCTTCCGCGGTACTGAAATCCCAAAGCTTCTCCGTTTCAGACGGGGTGGAATTTGAGGATGAGGACTTCCGATTGAAGAACGAAGACCACTTCGTGGAAATAGCCGGAGGTTTACTGAGGATCCGTGAGTTTGACAACGGCATTGACCTGGATATCGATACCCTGATCGTCTCTTTTCCCGGCATCAGGACAGATACCGATGGTAGCGGCAGGTATCTCCCCTCCGACTCCCTCTGGGTCGAGTTCTCCGGCAGCAATCGGATCCGGCGTGCTTCTGACACCCGACCGCAACCTGAATTCACTATCTCACTTGAAAACAAGAGGATATATGCACCGGATAACCGCGTGTCCTATAACGTTATCGCTGTGACTGAAAATACCAGGAATGCCGCCGGTGATGACAGCGTGAGGAACGTCCTTGCATCGGATCGTTTATCCATGTCTATTGAAATTGAGGATGTGAGTATCCGAACCGCATTCGGACAGGTAAAGCGACGTGTGGAGTTCCTTGGCGAGGATGACGGTGATGATGGCATCATTGACTTGTTCAATGACAGGGAAGCAGAGATCACGGAAATCGAAGAACTGGAGGAACTTGCCGGCCGTCTGTCCGGCCTGCAACTTGTGAATCCCTCTTTTGATCTGATTTATGACACCAATCTGGGGGTCAGAGGAACGGTAATTGGTGCGTTTCTGGGAATCAATAACAAGGGCGAAGAAGTGTTTCTCTCCGGGAAACCCGGTACGGTCCGTGAAGTGGGCCCCGGAGAAGATTATCACAATCTGCACATTCGCGGAGTCCAGATCCCCCGATCGGACCTGGTCGCATTTGAGGTGACCCCATCAGAGCAAATTGATGAGATGATCCGCAACCAGGTCATCCGTTTCGACTCCCAAACATCCAACGTAGAGGAATTCCTGAGCAACCTGCCTGTCGAAGTGCGTTTTATTGGAAAGATTGTCGTCAATCCGGATGAGGAGGACGGATTTATTGTCAATCCGGTGGTATTCGATGCCCGTATGGGAATCGATATCCCTATCAATCTGTCTACTGCAGAGGGAAACCCCGCTTTGTTTGAGGACATGATATCGGCGAACCTGTCGGGTCTGCCGAAACCCGAAGACGATACAAGAATAAGCGATGCCACCCTGTATGCTTCGTATGAAAACGGCTTGCCGTTTGCCGCCGGAATGACCCTGGAGTTTCTTGATGAGAATGAGGAGCTGATTTTCACATCAAGGGGGCAGCCATTGGATCCGGTCACTTTCCGTATTGAGGCCGCCGACGTGCAATCCGCAACCCGTTTCGTAGACCGGCCCAAAAACGGCACCTTGGAGATACGGCTTACCGGAGAACAGCTGGACTACCTCCACCGGACACGCCATATAAGACTGGCAGGGGAACTTTCCACGAGCAGGGATGACATATCCGGCGAAGTGAAAGTGCGAGCCGACGACTTTATTGGCATCAGCGTGAATGCCAGCTTTAAAACATCCATAAAGGTCAATTGAATATTCTGCCTATCATGAACCGTCCAGCAGCCAAAATTATTTGCTTGATTTATGCGGTTATCCTGTGTTCAACGGCCACGGAACACCTCGCCATGGCTCAGGGCCATTATGGCACCTCCGTGAATACCGCGCTGGGCGGAGGGGGAAGTGCCTACATCACGGGATATCACGCTGCGTTTATAAACCCGGCAAATCTTATGATCTCCGACCGGGATACCAGGGTCAACTTTGGCATAATCGGGGGTGTCCATTCATCTGCCGGCGGCAAACTCATCAATATCGGACTGTACAACAGACATTTCACCAAAGGACATACCATCGATACCGAAAGGGCGCTCCTCATTTCCGACGACTGGTTCGGTACCAGTTCGACCTCCACTTCCAGGGCTGCTTTTGGCGTCGATGTGGTACCCTTGGGCGCGAGCTACCGGAGGGATGACATGGCGTTCAGTATCGCTGCCCGTGCACGGACCCTTGGCAACGCGGGTATGAGCAAGGGAATGTTCGAATTGGCACTCACCGGCCTCAATGCCGATGTGTTCAGCGATTCCAAAAATGTCAATTTCAATTCCGAAATGCTGACCCTGTGGGAACTTTCATTCGGTTTTGCAATGCAGATCTGGCAGAATACCGATCACAATGCCCCCGGATCCATGCGCGTGTATGCCGGCGCAGCACCTAAAATCCTGTTCGGCCTGGGATATGCCAGAATGGGCCTGGAATCGCAGCTCCAGGTAACTGGACGTGAGCTGGAATCGAGCGTAGTACATGATTTTGAATACTACATCCTCACAACCGGTAACCTGACCGATGACCTTACAGCGTACTATCAGGAGCGGCGTGTACGGGGAAACAAGGATGCCGTACTGGATGATTATCTTGATGAAGACTCCTTTTCGGATCTCGGGGGAACGCAAGGAACGGGTTTCGGACTTGACCTCGGGGCCACGTTCGAGTGGTATATGCGGGATGTGTCCCTGCCGGTCATAGGAACCGGGCCGCAGATCCTCAGGGCTTCCCTGGCCATCACCGATCTCGGCGGTATCAATTTCAACAGGAATCCCGGCGACTTCAGGGCCAGGGATATCTTCCTGTGGGATGGACTTTCAGTTGATTTCGAGTACATAGACGAAGAGTTCGAGGGTAATTTCTCGAATTACCTGGAATATGTGCTGGAGGACAGCATAGGCAGTGACATCTATGGCAATTTTGCTCCGCGTAATGTCAGCAACCACAGAGTCGGCCTGACTCCCATGTTCCATCTCGGCGGATCCCTGACCATGGGCCGGCTTGGTGTGATGCTGGATGTGGGAAAGGGCATCAACAATCGCGGAGTCAACAGCCGCAGGTTTTATACCGCACTGGGTACGGAATATCGCATTCTCAAAGCCGTTCCGTTGCGGGTTGGAGTGAGAGCGGGTGGATATTCCGCTGTTAACCTGTCAGCCGGCACCGGCCTTGACCTTAAAAACTTCGAATTTTCCTTCGGGTTCATGACCACACCGTCATCGGCCAGGGGCGGTATGAACCTGTCCGCGGCATGGAGCGGACTTGTATTCCGTTTTTGACCAGCTTTGACACGAAAGCTGGTTGCCGCAAGCCACGAAACCTGGTGTAATCCGCGAAAGCTGGCCACCCGGCTCATAAAACCCGGTTCCGGGCCACGAAAGCGGCTTGCCGGCTAGGCGGATTATCCAGGGGGTGAGATGATTACGGCTCGTTCGCCTCTCTTGCTTTTTCGCGCAGCTCTTCCATCCGCGAAAAGCGGTAGAGGGATATCTCAAATGGCAAATCCTTCTTCTCTGTTATGTGAATCGCCAAGTGGGAAGCGACAAGCTCCGAATAAAGCAGTCCCTTCGAGCCCAGTCCAGCATACACATAAAGGCCCTTCTGCGCATAATGCTCTCCGACTATGGGGAGACGGTCAGGCGTAGTGGCCCGGATTCCCGACCACTGACCGATACGCTGACAATGGGGGTACAGTTCCGGAAGCAGCTCCCGGAGCTTCTGATCGAGGAGGCCGGCGCCCTGAGCATCCGGGTTTTCATCGTGGTAGTGGTGCTCATAGGTGCTGCCGACAGCGAGCGTGTGATCATCAATCGGTGCAATATATCCGTAAGCCGAAATAGCCGGAAGGCTTCCAATATGCTCCGGACTATGGTACACGGCAAGCTGGCCCTTGACGGCATTGAGGGGAAGTTCCGACCAGTATTTGTTTTCCCTTGCCTTGAATCCCGTGGCGATGACAAGCTTGGGTGCCGAGTAGGCATTTTTTCTGCTTTTGAGTGTCCATTCGCCCTCGTTTTCAATAGTGTAGGGCCCTCCGAACAAAAACGTGACACCCGATTCCTTCAGATAGCGGACATACGCCTGAAGATACTCCGGAGTGCGGACCGTTTTGCCTTTGCTTATGAACAGTGCTCCAGAGCAGTCCTTCAGATACGGAATTCGT
The DNA here is from genome assembly GCA_007120555.1 of Balneolales bacterium. Classification (GTDB taxonomy): domain Bacteria; phylum Bacteroidota; class Rhodothermia; order Balneolales; family Natronogracilivirgulaceae; genus SKNL01. The sequence goes on along the minus strand of SKNL01000053.1, from coordinate 1,865 downwards.
TCTTTAATCTCGTCCGGTTTCAGCCACTCGACCCATCCCTTCGGCCAGCGCGTATCTTTCAGGGATAAACGGAAATTCTCGGCAAGGTCTTCATCAATGGCGGGACGCAGCACACCTTTCTGAAGCCGGATATTGGTGTCCGAAAGGGCGGAAAGCTGTTCCACCCGCTTTTCCAGCATCCTGAAGCAGGCTTCGGCATTCCAGATCATCCGGGCACGTTGCCCGGTTGCCGGATTCACCATCCCGGAAGGCACCCCGGAGGCACCGTCACCGATCTGATTCGCTTCGTATACCAGGACATTCAGATTTTTGTTTTTTTCAACAAGTTGCGCTGCTGTTGCAAGTCCAGCCAGGCCACCGCCTGCGATGATGACATCGAATTTTTTCATGCTTTTTGTTTACAATTCTTCATCTGTGAATCTCCGTTTCCAGGTGCGACCACGGGACTGAACGGCCCAATGACGCTATGTTCGATGCAAAAGGCTGTCAGAGGAGAGCTTCCTGGCCCCGCCTTCGACCATTTCCTGCCAGGCCTGTTCAAGGGAGCCATCCAGATCAATCCCGCGGACAGCATCTTCAACTACATTGACATGGAAGCCTTCTTTGATGGCATCCAAAACAGTCCATTTTACACAAAAATCTGCTGCCAATCCAGTCACATAAAGTGTGTCTATTTTTCTGTTCCGCAGATAGCCGGTCAGGCCGGTGACCGTCTGCTGGTCATTCTCAAAAAAAGCGGAATAGGAGTCGATGTGCTTGCGAAAACCCTTGCGCAGGATGAGTTGGCTCCGGCTGACGTCCAGATCGGGATGAAAAGCGGCGCCGTCCGTTTTCTGCACGCAGTGGTCCGGCCATAGGACCTGTTCGCCATAGTCAACGGTAATCACATCGTAGGGTTCCTTATCCTTATGGGATGAAGCAAAAGAATGGTGTCCGGCTGGATGCCAGTCCTGGGTATGAAGAACCACTTCAAACAATTCGGCAAGCCGGTTGATCACCGGTACCACCCGGTCACCGTCAGGAACGGCCAAAGCTCCTCCGGGACAAAAATCATTTTGAACGTCGACGACCAGCAGTGCATCTGTTATGTTTTTTGCATTCATGATATCTGTATGGTTTTGTCAGTGCTTATTTGGGAGGTCTGCCATCTCACTGTCTCACTTCCGAAGTTGTTCCATGAGGGCGACCAGCGAATCGTCCAGTGTTATATCATAACGTTCTGGTTGGTTGAGACGTTTGATCTTATCCGGCAGCCGGGCAACACGCGAAGCACTGAATTCAGCAATGTCGGATACATCCACCGGATGGGACAGCGACGTTCCGTTTTCCATCACGGTGCTTCGGATCCGTTCGAACGGGCTGTTTTCGGATGGGACGCTTTCGGAATTCCCGCCGCTATCTGAAGTATCTTTGGGATCCGGTCTATTGCTGCCATGGCCATCTACAAGCCGGATCACATCCCGCAAGAAGAAACCGTCCTTATCCGATTCCCGCTCAATCTCCTTGATGCCGGGGAGGGTGCGTTTGGAAATCTCGTCGGTGTACTTCATGGTGGGCTTTTCATCCAGCTTGCAGATTTTGTAGACGCCACCCAGAGCGGCATCGGGATAGCCGGTGATCAGCCGTGTACCGACTCCGAAGCCATCAATGGGCGCCGACTTGTCCCGCAGATCGGCGATGCGTTCCTCATCGAGCTGGTCCGAAGCCGTAACGACCACGTAGTCAAGGCCGGCGTCGTCCAGCATGGTGCGGGCCTTGCGGGAAAGGGTAAGGGGGTTGCCGCTGTCGAGTCGGATGCCGACCAGGCGATGCCCCTGCTCTTCGAGCTCCCTGGCCACCGTGATGGCATTGGGAAGGCCGGATTC
>SKNL01000046.1 GCA_007120555.1 Balneolales bacterium | reverse complement strand
GCACTGGATGTGATCGAGTCCATTCCCGTGCCCTCCATCCGGGAGCGGCTCAGCATAGAAGTGGAAGCGTTCACCCGCGAAAGCAAATCCATCAAAGAACTTGCCTGATGGCAGACCGTTCCGCAACCCTTAGAGCATCCGCTGCGGACATGGCAGCGGGATCCATTGATATCGAGCAGTGTCGTGATGACTTCCCGGTCCTGCATCGGCAAGTCCACGGCAAGCCGCTTGCTTTCCTGGACAATGCCGCATCCAGCCAGATGCCGGAGCAGGTGATGCGCGCCTATACGGATTACCACAGCAAGTATCACGCCAATGTCCACCGCGGTGTGCACCTGCTCAGCCAGGAGGCGACCGAAGCCATGGAAGGTTCGCGTGAAACACTCCGCGAGCTTGTCAATGCCCGCAGCAGCAAGGAAATCATCTTCACTTCCGGGGCAACCGACGCCATCAACCTGGTGATGCAGTCCTGGGGCCGTGCCAACATCCGCGAAGGCGACGAGATCCTGATCAGTACGATGGAGCATCATTCCAACATTGTACCCTGGCGAATGCTGTGTGATGAAAAGGGGGCGGAGCTGAAAGTGATCCCTGTCAGCGATGACGGGGTCCTGGACATGGAGGCCTATGCTTCCATGATCACCGACCGTACGCGTCTGGTCGGGATAGTTCATGTATCCAATACCCTTGGCACGATCAATCCGGTTGCCGAGATTACCAGGATCGCGCATGAACGGGGCATACCGGTGCTTGTGGATGGAGCACAGGCCGTATCGCATATGAATGTGGATGTCCGGAAAATCGACTGCGACTTCTATGTAACATCCGGGCACAAGATGTACGGCCCGACCGGTATCGGCATCCTCTACGGTAAGCAGGAACATTTGGAAAAGATGCCGCCATGGCGGGGGGGCGGGGACATGATCCTCAGCGTCTCTTTTGACGAGGTGCTCTACAACGACCTGCCTTACAAATTTGAAGCTGGAACGCCCAACATATCCGGTGCGATCGGGATGGGCAAGGCGGCAGAGTACATTGTGTCCGTTGGCTATGAGGCCATTCACAAAAAGGAGCAGGAGTTGCTCCGTTATGCTACGGAACAGCTGCAATCGATTGAAGGGCTGCGGATCATCGGGACAGCCCCGGAGAAGTCATCGGTAGTGTCATTTGTAATTGACGGTATTCATCCGCATGATATCGGCACCATCCTGGACCTGGAAGGTGTGGCGGTCCGGACAGGGCACCACTGTACGCAGCCGCTGATGGAACGTCTCGGCATTGTGGCCACTACACGGGCATCCATGGCGATGTACAACCGGAAGGAAGAGATTGACCAGCTTATGGCAGCACTGCATAAAACCATTGAAATGTTCAGATAATGCATGATCGGAATGGATGACAAACTGAGCCAGATGTATCAGCAGGTCTTGCTGGACCACAACAAGACGCCGAGGAACTACCGCGTCCTTGATCCGGCTGACTTTGAGGCTCTGGGGCACAATCCGCTATGCGGTGACAAATACAAGATTTTTCTGAATATCGATGAGAATGATATCGTAACAGATATCACCTTTATCGGTGACGGATGTGCCATTTCCAAAGCATCGGCATCCATGATGACCACGTTCGTCAAAGGCAGGCACATTGCTGAGATAGATAAGCTGTTCCACCAGTTTCATGATATGGCGCAGGGCAAGCTGGATCCGGAAACCGACCCCAATGATCTGGGGCGCCTGAAAATTTTCTATGGTGTCAGGAACCTTCCGGCCCGCGTGAAGTGCGCCACGTTATGCTGGCATACGCTGCATGCCGCGCTGAAAGGCAAGGAAAAGGTCACCACGGAATAGCAGATGCACTTTTGCAAGCCAAAATGAACGATGTTACAACAACACTACATGGATCCGTTCTTGTACTATCAGCGTAAACCGAACGTTTACCATCCTGAAAAGAAAAGAACACTGAAAAATTGATGTTATGCCAAAAATAGCCGAAATCGAAAGAACACCGAATCCGGACGCCATGCGATTTGTGCTCAGGGAGCCCATTTCCAATGGTGTCACCCGCTCCTATGAATCACCGGAGGAAGCTACGGCCGATCCTTTTGCGACCGAGCTGTTCAACATTCCTCATGTAATCTCGGTTTACTATGTCGATCGATACATAACCATTACCCAGGATGGTGGGATAGACTGGAACACCTTACTTCGGCAGCTGGCACCTCCGATACGCGAAGCGGAGGCGGTGGATCATCTGGAGACCGATGATCCCAACGTAAATATAAGCGAGGAGGCCAGGCAATCGGATGATCCGAGGCTGGTTGAGATCAACAAGATGCTTGATGAACAGGTGCGGCCGTATCTGCTGGCCGATGGGGGCGGACTCAAAGTCGTCAGCCTTGAGAACGATGTGCTGAAAGTGCATTATCAGGGTGCCTGCGGTACCTGTCCGACCGCCACCACCGGAACGCTTTATGCCATTGAGAGCATGGCCAAACGTGTCGATCCCAACATACGCATCCAATCTGTATAGGACTTGAAGGATTACGCTTAAAAAGGTTAGTAACATCGGTCCGTACCGTTCCGGCGTCATCCTGCATATTCCAGAGGTATCAGTAAAATATGGCAGCAATCAGTATTTCTGAAAAAGCACTCAAACGAATCAATGAAATTCGCAGCACGGAAGGGGCTGGCGATAGCACGGCATTACGCATCGGTGTGGTCGGTGGCGGTTGCTCCGGGCTATCCTATCAGCTTGATTTTGACGCAAAAGGGGTGTCGGAAGAGAAAAAGGATCAGGAGTTTGAAGTGAACGGCCTCAAGGTAGTCATTGACATGCGCAGTTTCCTTTACCTGGCGGGTACACAGCTTGATTACTCCGACGGGTTGCAGGGAAAGGGATTTCACTTCATTAACCCGAATGCCAGCCGAACCTGTTCGTGCGGCGAGTCGTTCTCAGTCTGAACAGTGCCAGAAGCTGGCAATTGTATCGGCAAATATGACGGCAGTGGTGTTGTCAGTTATTCAGATGCAGGCAGTATCAGCTCTTCATTGTCCATTCAGCAAAATTCCATGGCCGAGCAGCATAGCGAAATTGAAAACAAGGTTGCCAGATCCGGCCTCATTACCCTGGATCTTCAGCATTGGTATTCCCCGGAAGGGATTGAGCCCTTCGATCTCAAGGAGTATCTGCATATGGAGCTGCTCCTTCGCGAAAAGGAATTCCGGCAGACTTTGGCAGAACATGACTGGAGCCCGTATACCGGAAAGACCGTAGCCGTTTTTTGCTCAACGGATGCCATTATCGCTTCGTGGGCTTACATGCTGGTAGCGGCCCATGCCCACGGTCACGCAAAAAATGTTGTTTTCGGAATACCGGAGCATGTTGCATTCGAGCGGTTCCGAAATGGGATGGACGCCGAGGACTGGTCCCGATACCGGGGAAAGCGCGTGCTTTTGAAAGGGTGTGCCGATGTGGAAGTGCCGCCTTCTGCCTATTTATATGCTACTCAGAAACTGTTACCTTATGTTGAGCGTCTGATGTACGGGGAAGCTTGCTCTTTTGTACCGGTATATCGCGCTTCCCGGGAAGCATAGCAACCCGGGGTACCGTGTTTTTCCACGCGCAGCAAAATGAAATGGCCATGACGGCTCTCCGTCACAAAGAAGCATGATTCTTATCGTCATGGATATTCTATCTGACCTATTGGAACAGAAATTATAAGCGCATGAACCGAAGGTCACGAAGTGCAATGGCCATGACGGCAACCGGAGATGAGGGGACGATTCACCGGATCCGGCGAACATGTTTACCATCCAACGAGGAACAAGCGACCGTAATGGACGAAATAGGCAAACGCAAAAAAGATCATCTGGATATAACAGCTGCCGGCGGTGCCGGATACGAAAAGACAACCGGATTTGAGCGATACGACTTCATACACGATGCGCTCCCCGAGGTGAATTTTGACGAAATCACCTGCGAAAGCCGTTTCCTGAACCGGTGGTTCAGTTTCCCGCTGTTCATTTCTTCCATGACCGGGGGGCATCATGAGGCAACCCCTGTCAATGCCGTTATCGCGGCATTCTGTGAACGCTGCAACCTGCCCTTTGGAGTGGGCAGCCAGCGTGCCATGCTCGAGGACCCATCCACCCGAAACAGTTTTTCCATTGTACGCAAGGAGGCGCCATCGGCATTCATCGCGGCAAACATCGGCGGGGCGCAGCTTGCCGGCGGAATGGAAAAAGCGCAGATCGACCTGCTGGTCGACACCATCCGGGCCGATGCGGTTATCGTTCACCTGAATCCGCTGCAAGAGCTGCGTCAGAAACAGGGCGATCGCAGGTTCAGCGGGATCAGGGAGGGAATACGCTCACTGGTCAATGATGTGCAGGTTCCGGTTATCGTCAAAGAAACAGGAGCCGGGCTTTCCGAGAGTGTAATATCCCAGCTGATCGATTGTGGGGTGTCCGCTTTTGATGTTGCCGGAGCAGGCGGAACGAGCTGGGGAAAAGTTGAGAATATCCGCAATGGCGACCCGGAGCGTCATTTCACCGACGATTGGGGCATACCCACCGTGGAATGTTTGCTGGCATCGCGGGAGCTGGTGCATGACAGGTGTGAGCTTGTTGCATCGGGCGGGATCCGCAGCAGTGTCGACATCGCCAAAAGCCTTTGTCTGGGTGCCGTGATGGCTGCGACTGCACAGCCGGTGATCAAAGCCATCCGGGATGGAGGTTATGACGGCCTGGAAGCCATGTTCCGCCAGTGGGAGGAGGATTTTCGTACGATTTTGTGCCTTTTGGGATGTGAACGTCCCACAGATCTGGATATGATCCATCTTCGGAGGGTTCAGGGTCGCTGATACTCAATCTTTTTTGTATATTTGCTCCCCGAAACCCTCACCCTGAATCTGCATGATTTTGCAAGACCTCCGAAAACACCTTGACGCCGTTCTTGAATCTGCCTTCCATTTGCTGCCCATACCGGCTGAGCCGGCTTCTCTGTACGATCCGGTGCGTTATGTGATGGGCAAGGGAGGGAAGCGGCTGCGTCCGCGCCTGCTGTTGCTCACGGCAGGACTCTGCGGGGGAAAACCCGAAGATGCCATACCTGCCGCACGGGCTGTTGAAATGCTGCACAACTTCACACTGCTCCATGATGACATCATGGACAATGCGGATACTAGGCGCGGCATGGCAACGGTGCATGAAAAATGGGATGACGCTACGGCGATCCTCTCAGGCGACGTCCTTTTTGTACTGGCCTTAGAGCAGCTTGCTGTCCAGGGTGCACATGCGGGTCTTTCCGATGCCGTCAACACCCGGCTTATGCAGCGTTTTCTGGAGGCCATTCGTATTGTCTGTGACGGTCAGGCCATGGACATGGATTTTGAGCGCCGCGACGAGGTTGCCCTGCCCGAGTACCTGGAAATGATAGGTGCCAAGACAGCCGCTTTGCTTCGTTGTTCCATGGAATTGGGGGCTCTGACAGCAGGTGCAGACGAAGATATCGTCGCTGATTGCGGTGAGATCGGCGAGCATGCCGGACTCGCGTTCCAGATTCAGGATGATCTGCTTGATGCTGTCGGCGATACCTCGAAATTCGGCAAGAAAGTGGGTGGCGATATCATCGAAGGGAAAAAAACATGGCTGACGATACGGGCACTGGAACGAGCTGACGATACGGATCGTCTGTTGCTCAGGCAGATCCTTGGCAGTGGCGCTGCCGGTGAATCCGAGGTTCTCAGGGCCATACGTATCTACCATGATCTGGGGGTCATAGACGATGCTGTGCGGGCTATAAAAGAGCATTATGACAATGCGTCACAAAAACTGGCTCTGTTTGAAGAATCTGCGTACCGTGAGGAAATAAAATTGCTTCTTGACAAGTTAAAGGTACGAGATAAATGAGGGTACATTAAAAGTGTAACAAAAAATCCATATGCTGAAAACAACAAAAAGTATTGCACTTCTTTTACTTCTCATAGTGCTTGCGGCCGGCTGCCGGTCCAGCCGGGACATCCGTCCGGGCGACACCATTGATGTGGCCTTTGAAAAGGCCATGAGTCAATTTGAGCGGGAGCGTTATTCCCATGCCGTCCGATCTTTTGAAACGATTCTCGCCATGGGCAGAGGCACGGAATTTGCGGCGGATGCGCAGTTCTATCTGGCAAAGAGCCATTTCCACAATCGTTCCTACCTCTCGGCTGCAAGTGAGTTCCGGCGGTTTGCAAGAAACTACAGTCGTGATGAGCGGAGAAAGGAAGCGGAGTTCATGGAAGCCTATTCCCACTACAGGCTCAGTCCGCGATTCAACCTGGACCAGACGGAATCCTATAATGCCCTTGATCGTTTTCAGTTATTTGTGACGCGCTATCCCGGCACGGAACGGGCCCGGGATGCCCAGACGTACATGGATGAACTGCGGGACAAACTGGCCAAAAAGAAATTCCATGCTGCTGAGATGTATATGCGTGTCCGTGAATATCGATCTGCTGCCATCTACTACGGGTTAACGGTTGAGCGGTATCCGGGCAGTTCCTGGGCGGAGAAAGCGCTGGTCAACCAGATACTGGCCTATGTTTACTATGCGGAAAACAGTGTCGAGGCCCGGCAACAGGAGCGTTTTGAGAAAGCGGTTGAAAGTTATCAGCAGTACCTCCAGATTTTCCCAAGAGGCGATAACAGGGATTTGGCGGAACAATACCACGACAGGGCTCTTGATGGCCTTGCCAGGGTTTCCAGGGTCACTGCAGAACGATAGGGGATGGGTACCGGACTCTTTTTAGGAAGTTTTAATCCGGTTCATCGCGGTCACGAAAAAATGGTTTCATCTTTTCTGAACAGCGAATTGATTGATGATCTGTGGATCATCCTCACACCCACGCCGCCCCACAAGCATATCAGGGAACTTGCATCATTCACCGACCGCTGGAATATGCTTGAGCTGGCTTTTGCAAACCGGGATGGCGTGCATTTGTCTGATATCGAGCAGCGCATTCCTTCCCCTCATTACACAATCCGCACTCTTGCCTATCTGAAGAGCAGTTATCCGGACAAATCATTTTATCTTTGCATTGGTGGCGACACATTGCAGACACTGTCCACCTGGTATGACTATGAAAAGATTGCTCACAAGGTGGAATTGCTGGTTGCGGAGCGTCCGGGGGTTCCGCTGACACGTCCATCCGAACTGGAACCGTTCACGGTGCACTATTGTGAACATGAGGCTATTGCCATCTCTTCGACGGACATCCGGAAAAAACTGGCGGATGGAAAAACACCGGGACCGGAAGAACTGCACCCGGCAGTTGCGGAATACATCCGTTCGGAGGGCTTGTACGGTTCTGCCGGGTTTGGGCCTTAAGAGAGGCGCATGCGGCTTCTTGCATTTCTCACGCAGATCGGCGTGGACCTCCGTAATCACGGGCTGTTTTTTCCCCGAAGCCCTTCAAAAAAAAGACGCATAAGTGATTCGCAGTCCTGTTCCATAACCCCTTGAATTACTTCAATGCGGTGGTTCAACACCGGGTGCTGGACGATATTGAAAATGCTTCCACAAGCTCCAGCCTTTACATCCTGGGCCCCAAAAATGAGGCGTCCAATTTTCGCCCATACCAGGGCACCGGCGCACATCGGGCAGGGTTCCAGCGTTACATACAGGGTGCAGTCGGTCAGGTATTTTTCTCCCAGATGCTGAAAAGCTGCGGACAGAGCGATCATTTCTGCGTGCGCGGTGGCGTCCGAGAGGAGTTCCACCTGGTTGTGCCCCCGGCCAATAATCCGATTATTATGGACAATGACAGCGCCAACCGGCACTTCACCGGCCTCGAATGCTTTCTCAGCTTCAAGAAAGGCTTGCAGCATGAACCGGTGATGCCCGGTTTCAGAAAAGATCTCTGGGGAAGAAGTAGTCATGGCGG
>SKNL01000265.1 GCA_007120555.1 Balneolales bacterium | reverse complement strand
CCAAGGATGCTGATTTCTCCTGGAAATACTTCCAGGACCACGTCAACGGCGAGCTGGCGGATATCTTCGGGAATTTCGTGTTCCGGACCCTTTCGTTCACCAGCAAGAATTTTGACAACAAGATCCCGGCCGCAGCTGATTTTACGGCCGAAGACCAAGCCATGCTGGCTGAGATCACCCGTCTGAAAGATGAGGCAGCCGCATGCTACGAGACGTTCCGGTTCCGAGAAGCGATACAGAAAAGCATGAACCTGGCGCGGGCCGGCAACAAGTATTTTACCGAAATGGAGCCATGGCATCTGCGCAAAAACGATCCTGAGCGTTGCGCTACCGTGCTCAATGTCTGCTGCCAGATCACGGCTGCCCTTTCCGTCCTGTTTGATCCGGTCACACCCGATGCCTGCCGCAAGCTTCGCGAGACCCTCAACATCAGCAATGCAGGCTGGCAGGATATCACCGAGCAGTCGCTTAAAGCCGGCAGTCCTTTCCAAAAAGGAGACATCCTTTTCAAAAAAGTTGAAGATGAAGCCATTGAAGCCCAGCGCCAGAAACTGGAAGATCAGGCCCTGGCGCTGGATGAATCCAAACCTGTCCTGGAACCCCTTAAAAACACCATCACATTCGAAGACTTCAGCAAGCTGGATATGCGGATCGGTGAAATACTGACCGCGGAACGGGTCCCGAAATCCGACAAGCTGCTCAAGCTTACAGTGGATATCGGAATTGAAAAACGGACGATCATGGCCGGCATAGCACAACATGCCGATCCGGAAAAATTGCCAGGAACAAAGGTCGCTGTAGTTGCCAATCTGAAACCCCGCAAGATGATGGGGATCCCGAGTGAAGGAATGTTGCTCATGGCGGAAACTCCTGACGGGCAATTCAAGTTTATCACATCTGAAGCCGATAACGGAAGCACCGTTTCATAATGGCTCAAAGGTCAATTAGTTTATCACGCAGTAAAAAGGAGTTTATATAAGTGTATCGCAATGGAGACCGTGATACCGGTCATATAAATGCTGTATTGCAACCCTGGGGTGCCCGTCAGGGTGAACAGAGTTGCACATTTCGGTTGTACTGTCCCAAAGCATCGCAGGTCGAACTGGTGCTTTTTGACAGCTACCGTCAGCCAAAAGGCCAACACCACCCCATGGACAAGCTTCCCGATGGAAGCTGGGCCCTGGAACTGCCCGGCGAGCACACTGGCAAGTACTATGGCTATCGCGTCCAACATCACCCCGACGAAAAAGGGCAGCTGAAACCTCCTTCCCTGCTTGCCGATCCCTGGTCCACGCAGGTCACTTCCGTCAACCACTATCAGCAGCTCCCGAAAAGCCGGATTGCCGGCCCGGACAGCTTTGACTGGCAGGGCGACACCTTTGTCATCCCGCCTGAGGAACGCGATCTGATCATATACGAAGTCCATGTCAAAGACCTGACCGCCCATCCCTCCGCCGGCGCCAAAAAACCCGGCACATATCTCGGTTTTGTTGAAAAGGATATCACCGGCGGCATCGCCCACCTGAAACGGCTGGGCGTGAATGCCGTGGAGCTGCTGCCATTGCAGAAATTTGCAGGATTTGAACCCCCGTTTGAGATGAACACAGCGGAGGGGTTCCGCAACACCTGGAATCCCTACGGACGCAACTACTGGGGGTATATGACCAGCTTCTTTTTTTCTCCTGAGACCATGTACGCCTCGAACGGCAGCGACCGGGCCGGGATGTTCACAGGTGATCCGGTTACCGCGTCACGGGAGTTGAAGCACATGGTCCGGGAGCTGCACCGCGAGGGAATTGCCGTGATTATGGATGTGGTCTACAACCATGTCTCTCAGTACGACCAGAATCCGCTGTCATATCTCGACAATCAGGAGTTCTTCCGCAGTGACGAGGAAGGCCGGCTTACCAACCACAGTGGCTGCGGCAACGATCTGCGTACGGAATCACCCTATATCCGGGAACTGATCATCTCATCGGTGAAATGGTGGATGCAGGAGTACCATATTGATGGGTTCCGCTTTGACCTTGCCAACCTGATCGACCGGCAAACCATATCTGAAATCCGCCGGGAAGCACAAAAAGTCAACCCCAATGTGCTGCTGATCGCAGAGCCCTGGGGCGGCGGATACGATCCCACCGGCTTTTCCGGACACGGATGGAGCTCCTGGAACGATCAGATCCGGAATGGTGTGAAGGGCATCGACCCCATCCATACGCCCGGGTTCATTTTTGGCAAGTGGCACTATGAGTCGAATCGCGAATCGCTCGAAAACTACATCCGCGGCACGCTGTTGCATCAGTCCAACGGCCGTTTCCATCATCAGGAACACGCGCTGAACTATCTGGAATCCCACGACGGGTACACCCTGGGCGATTTCATCCGGATTGCCCTTGACCACGGGAAAAAAGATGCCGTTTTCCAGAGTAAAACACCTGTAATTGCGCTGAGTGATCAGGAGATGAAGTGCGCCCGTTTGGCTGCCCTGTTCCTGCTTACGGCGCAGGGCATCCCGATGATCCACTCAGGCCAGGAATGGGGGCGATCGAAGTGGATTGTCCCGGTAAATCCACGCGACGTGAATTCCGGAAAACTGGATCATAACAGCTACGAGAAAGACAACGAAACAAACTACCTGGATTTTACGGAAATAGAGGCCAATGCCGGCCTGTTTGACTACTACCGCAACCTGATACGGCTGCGCAATCAGAATCCGCAGCTAAGACTGGCCGAACCCCATGAAATCCATTTCCATCCCTACGAGGATGCCCTGCACATCACATTTGAAATCCACAGCCATCATCAGCCCGGACAGCGGATGCTTATCAGCCTGAATGGCAACTCCCATAACGAGTTTACCGTCACTGTTCCGGAGGGCCGGTGGGAACAAATCGCCGATGAAACGGAAGTCAATACGGACAATCCCCAGCCCGTCCAGGGATCCGAGATCACCGTCCCGCCGACATCCGGCATTATCCTCAGACAACTGCTCTCCTGAGCTGACGGGTCTCTTCAGCTAGACGGCGGGGCCTTTGTGAGGCTATTTTTCCTGTTGCTCTTGAACCCGCGTTGCAGTATACTCTGTGCTTATCTCGCTTACCTTCCTGACGGACAGGATATTACAGGACGTAATCGGAGAATAAATTGTCAGAACATAGGACTGAAAGAGGCAACTGGAATTCCAAGCTTGGTTTTGTACTGGCGGCGGCCGGATCTGCTGTCGGGCTGGGGAACATATGGGGCTTTCCAACACAGGTAGCCGAAAACGGCGGTGCCTCGTTCATCCTCATCTACCTCATCTGCTGCCTGATCGTTGGCCTGCCCGTCATGATCGCCGAATTTGCCATCGGCCGCAACACCCGGCGCAACCCGGTCGGCGCCTTCAAGAAACTGGGCAACGGCTGGTTCCCTCCACTGATCGGCCTCTGGGGAGTCATGTGCGGGGTGATGATCCTCTCTTTTTACCTGGTCGTCGCCGGATGGACGTTCGGATTCGTGTTCGGGGAAATTTTCTATTTCACCGGCCTCACCGGCGCCTCGGAATGGGTTGCGGACCTTGGAAACGGTTTTAAAAACGCCATTTTCACAATCCTCTTCATGATTGCCACGATTGCAATCATCACCGGCGGAGTCAGCAATGGCATCGAACGTGCTACAAAAACCATGATGCCTATCCTGATTGCCGTGCTGATCATCATGATCGTCTATGTCTTCACCCTGCGAGGCAGCATGGACGGTTTGCGGCTCTATCTGCTGCCTGATTTTTCTGTCGTCAACACCAGCCTTGTCTTTGCAGCTCTCGGGCAGGCCTTTTTCTCGCTCTCTCTGGGAATGGGTGCCCTTCTCACCTACGGTTCCTACCTCAAAAAAAATCAGAATATCGTCGAATCCGCCACCTATGTAACCCTTGCGGATGTAGGCATCGCATTCCTGGCGGGACTGTTGATCATACCGGCCATGTTCGTCGCCCAGTACAGCGGCATCACCATCATGGATGAGGACGGACGGCTGTTTGCCAGCACCACCCTGGTCTTCGATGTGCTGCCCAACCTCTTCAAGTCGATGGGCGGCTTTTTCGGACTGCTGTTCGGTGCTTCTTTTTTTGTGCTGCTGAGCATGGCTGCCCTCACCTCCACCATCTCCCTGCTGGAGGTTCCGGTCTCATACCTTATTGACGAGCATCAGGTTTCGCGGAAAAAAGCATCCATCGGCATTGGCGGCCTTGTCATGCTTTTTGCCGTGATCATATCCTTCAATATCAATCTTATCGATGTCCTGGCAACCATTTTCAACAATGTGGGGCTTCCACTGGGCGGGCTGATGCTTTGCACCTTCCTTGCCTGGTTCTGGAAATCTGAAAAAGCCATGGATGAGATCAGGCACGGATTTGAGGATATGGATAACACCCTGTTCCCGAAAATATGGCCGGTTTTTGTTACATACATTTGTCCGCTGCTGATCGCTTTGGTTCTGATCACCACACTCTACAATCTGATACGCTGACTGACTGCCACCTGAATCCAATCCCACACTGCGGGTTTCAATAGATCACTCCGGCTTGACGTTGCGACTGGATGCCCTGGCTGGACGCTGGGACTGGACGCTCCGCCGGATATCACTGCAACAGATTTGTCTGAAAGCTGCAACAATGGTATTTTTGGTCTTTGATTATAACCAATTGTTACCAATCCATATGTCTAAAGTAAGCACATCCGATTTTCGCAACGGACTCACCATTATGATCAATGGTGACATCTACAGTATCACTGAATTTCTGCACGTAAAACCCGGCAAGGGCGGAGCATTTGTGCGGACAAAACTCAAGGGTGTCGTAAGCGGCAAAGTCCTCGACAAAACATTCCGGGCCGGTGAATCGGTGGAAGCGGTCCGCGTCGAACGCCGTCCCTACCAATACATCTACCGCGAAGATGACATCTACCATTTCATGCATAAAGAGACCTACGAACAGATTCCTATTCCCCGGGAAAAACTGGACCGGCCCGATTTCCTGAAAGAGAACCAGGACGTTCAGGTCGTAGTCCAGGCCGAAACCGAGGAAATCCTGTTCACCGAGCTCCCGGACCACGTGATCCTGAAAGTTTCTGAAACCGAACCTGGCTTCAAGGGAGATACAGCTCAGGGCGGCTCCAAACCTGCCACGCTGGAATCCGGCGCCACTATACAGGTACCTCTTTTTATCAACCAGGGAGACCTGGTCAAGGTAAATTCAAAAGAAGGAACCTATCTGGAACGAGTTAAACTTTAAACCTGGAGATATCATGGATTTGAAAACCGTAAGAAACCTTCTCAAGCTCATTTCGGAGAATGATGTCAATGAAGTTGAGATTGAAGAAGGGAATTTAAAGATAAGGGTCAAAAAACGTCCAGATACCATCATGAAAGAGGGCTCGTCCTCCATGTACATGGGTCATCCGCAACCGATGGAATTCCAGCTCCCCGGTGGCGCTTCATCTGCATCGCAGTCAGCCGGAACGCCCTCATCTCCCCAGGCGCCCGCACCCGAGTCCCCGGCAACATCCGGCACAGATAACAGCTATCTCACTGTCCGTTCCCCGATCGTCGGGACCTTTTACCGCTCCCCTTCCCCGGAATCCAACGCGTTCGTCAATGTCGGGGATACGGTCTCCAAAGGTGCCGTAATCTGCATTGTGGAGGCCATGAAAATCATGAATGAGATCGAATCGGAGCACTCTGGCAAAATTGTAAAAATACTGGTTGAAGACGGCCAGCCCGTGGAGTTTGACCAGCCGCTCTTTCACATCGATCCATCCTGACCTGCATTATGTTTGATAAAATCCTTATTGCCAACCGGGGCGAGATCGCGCTGCGCATCATCCGGACCTGCCGTGAAATGGGCATCAAGACCGTTGCCGTCTACTCCACGGCAGACGAGAAAAGCCTTCATGTGAAATTCGCCGACGAAGCCGTATGCATCGGTCCGCCTGCCGCTCGGGACAGTTATCTGAAAATCCCGCGCATCATTGCTGCCGCAGAAATCACCGATGCCAAGGCCATCCATCCCGGCTATGGATTCCTTGCCGAAAACGCCGAATTCTCCCGCATCTGCGAGGAACACAACATCAAGTTCATCGGGCCATCGCCCAAGATGATCGACACCATGGGCAACAAGTCCGTGGCCCGTGAGAACATCATGAAATTCGGCGTGCCGACCATTCCCGGCAGCCCGAGCGTCATCCGTTCTGCCGATGAGGCAAAAAGGATTGCCGCCGACATCGGCTACCCCGTCATCTTCAAAGCATCGGCGGGCGGGGGCGGACGCGGCATGCGGATCGTCATGGAGGAAAAGGAGATCGACCGCCAGCTCATTGCCGCCCGCAACGAGGCCGTCTCCTGCTTCGGCAACGGCGACATTTATCTGGAGAAGTTCATCGTAGAGCCGCGCCATGTCGAGATCCAGATCATCGGTGACCGTCACGGCCTGGTCACCCACTACGGCGAGCGCGACTGCTCCATGCAGCGACGATACCAGAAAATGGTGGAAGAGGCCCCGTGTCCCGTCATGACGCCCCAGCTCCGCGAAAAAATGGGGCAGGCCGCCATTGCCGCAGCCGAATCCATCCAGTACGAAGGCGCCGGCACCATCGAGTTCCTGCTCGACAAAGACCACAATTTCTACTTCATGGAGATGAACACCCGGATCCAGGTAGAACATCCGGTCACCGAGGAAGTCACCAACGAAGACCTTATCCAGCGCCAGATCGAGGTTGCCGCAGGGCTTCCGCTGGACAGGAAGCCGCTCAAAATGCGCGGCCACAGCATCGAATGCCGGATCAATGCCGAAGACCCGGAATTCAACTTCCGTCCCTCCGCCGGCAAGATCCAGACGTTCCATCTGCCTGGCGGACACAGTGTCCGGGTGGATACGCACGCCTACGCCGGATATACCGTCCCGCCCTACTACGATTCCATGATAGCCAAACTGATCGTAAGCGCCCCTGACCGCCGACTGGCCATCGAGCGCATGAAAAGATCCCTCAGCGAATTTGTAATTGAGGGAATCAAAACCAATATTCCCTACCAGCTGCAACTCATGAGTGACCCGGCTTTCGTCAGCGGTCATTTTGATACCAAGTACCTTGAAAATCATTTCAAGTTTCAACCCGATCCTTCCTAAAAAAACATTATGAATCATCCCAAAGAACTCAAATACACACGTGAACACGAATGGGTTCGCGACAACGGAGATGGAACGGTAACCGTAGGCATCACCGATTTTGCACAGAATGAGCTTGGCGACATCGTATTTGTCAAAATCGACAAGGTGGGAGAGCCGGTGGACAAAGACGACACGTTCGGGACGGTGGAAGCCGTTAAGACCGTATCCGAGCTCTACATGCCGGTAACGGGCGAGATCCTGGAGTGGAACGAAGCCCTGGAAGATGAGCCGGAACTGATCAACGAAGATCCCTACGGTAAGGGGTGGATGATCAAGATCAAGCTGAGTGAACCTGCCCAGCTTGAAGAACTGCTTACCGTAGATGACTATAACGAAATTATTGCCTGATCACGCTTAATCCCCGGAAGGGATCTGTGCCACATGATCAAACCAGAAAATGAATGGATCCTTATCCTGGATTACGGCTCCCAGTACAATCAGCTGATTGCCCGCAGGGTTCGCGAAAGCCAGGTCTATTGTGAAATACACCCCTACAACGTCGACCTGAAAACGTTTGAATCGCGTCCCCCGTCCGGAGTGATCCTTTCGGGCGGTCCCATGAGCGTCAACGATCCGGGCGCTCCCGAGCTGAACGACGCCGTCTTTGAACTGGATGTCCCTGTCCTGGGTATCTGCTACGGGCTTCAGATCATGACGCACTCGATCTCGCCCGGCTCTGTTTCGGATGCCGAAAAACGCGAATTCGGACGGGCGCGCATATCGGT
>SKNL01000020.1 GCA_007120555.1 Balneolales bacterium | reverse complement strand
GAGGCCACCGGGCGTGGAGTGGTCACGGTGACCCTGGAGGCGCTTAACAAACTTGGCATCATGCCAAACAAGTGCCGGGTCGTGATCCAGGGATTCGGCAATGTGGGATCGGTCACGGGACGACTGCTCTACGAACGCGGTGCGCGCATCGTGGGCATCAGTGATATCACCGGCGGATATTACCATCCGGACGGTATCGATATTGACAGTGTGCTCGTGCATATGAGTGAACGCGGCGGCACGCTGGCCGGTTTTGAAGGCGCTGAAAAGATTACCAATGAGGAATTGCTGGAACTGGATTGCGATGTCCTTATACCGGCAGCTCTTCAAGACCAGATCAACAGGCACAATGCTCCCAGTATCAAGGCAAAAGCTATTGTTGAAGGGGCAAATGGTCCGATAACCGCCAATGCGGATGCGATTCTTGACGATATGGGTATCCTGATCATCCCGGATATTCTGGCCAACGCCGGTGGGGTGACCGTATCCTATTTTGAGTGGGTTCAGGACCGCCATGGGTACTTCTGGACCGAAGATCGTGTCAACCGCCGTCTCAACCGCATGATGAGAGATGCGTTTCAACTGCTTTTTGAAGTAAAGGAGAAATACAATATCACGCTGAGACAGGCTGCCTATGTGTATGCCATACAGAAAGTATCCGATACCCTCCGGATACGTGGTATTTACGCATAGGAAAAAATGAACATAAATAACGTCCTGTCTCTGACTTTGTCATCCGATCTCGAAGAACTGAATAAGCTGGAGGCATTTGTCAGGAACATCACTGATGCCGTTTCGTGCGATGCCGACAAGGCGCATCAGATCATGCTGGTGCTGACCGAAGCTGTGACCAATGCCATCCTGCACGGCAACGAACAGAAGCCTGAAAAGTCTGTGGAAGTTACCGCGGTTCTGTC
Organism: Balneolales bacterium; assembly: GCA_007120555.1. Lineage (GTDB taxonomy): Bacteria > Bacteroidota > Rhodothermia > Balneolales > Natronogracilivirgulaceae > SKNL01. The sequence continues at coordinate 7,032 of SKNL01000020.1, read as the reverse complement.
ACCGGAACGGGTGGTCCTTTCCGTGCGTGATCAGGGGACTGGTTTTGACCCGGAAAGCATCCCGAACCCACTGAAGGATGAGAACCTCCTGAAATCCAGCGGCCGCGGGGTCTGGCTCATGCGTGAATTTGCCGACGAAGTACGTTTCCGCGACCATGGGCGGGAAGTGGAACTGGAATTTCACGTTTAGGCAGCGCTGATCCGCACGTGCACCGGCTTTCAGCTTTTCTTGCCTGATTGAGGGCATCCCGTACCGGGCATTGCTGTACCGGGCATTGCCTGTTCCCCGGGAATCAGGAATCGCTTACTTCCTGGAGCCGTTCAAGGTTCTCCTGGACCCGCAGGGCCTTGATGATATCGGAGAGATCCCCTTTCATGATGGCATCGAGATTGTACAGGGTCAGGCCGATGCGGTGATCGGTAAGCCGCCCTTGCGGGAAGTTGTATGTCCGGATTTTGGCACTTCGGTCCCCGGAGGAAACCTGGCTTTTCCGGGAGGCGGCCCTTTCGGCCGTTTTTTTCTCATACTCGTGCTCATACAGGCGTGACCGGAGCATGGCCATTGCCTTGTCCCGGTTTTTGTGCTGCGAGCGTTCCTGCTGGCAGGTCACTACCACTCCCGTTGGAAGGTGGCGAATACGCACGGCCGAGTCCGTGGTGTTGACATGCTGTCCACCGGCGCCGCTGGCCCGGTAGGCTTCAAATTCCAGGTCGGCCGGATTGATCTGGATGTCCACTTCCTCGGCCTCCGGCAATACGGCAACCGTTGCGGCCGAGGTATGCACACGACCCTGTGATTCTGTTTCCGGCACGCGCTGAACCCGGTGCACGCCGCTCTCGAACTTCATCTGGGCGAAGACATCCACCCCTTCCAGTTTGAAAACAATATCCTTGTAGCCTCCTTTTTCGGATTCGTGCAGGTCGAGCAGTTCGAGTTTCCAGTTTCTTTCATCGGCAAACCGCCGGTACATTTCGAAGAGGTCCCCGGCGAACAGGGCTGCTTCATCGCCGCCGGTGCCGGCCCGGATTTCGACGATCGCATTTTTCGAATCTTCGGGATCTTTGGGGATAAGTTCCATCCGGATTTTTTCCTCAAGCGCTTCCGCCTTGGCGGCAAGCTCTTTGAGTTCGGATCGCGCCATTTCGGTCAGTTCCGGGTCCTCGTTCTGCTCCATTATTTCCCGGTTCCCCTCAATTTGCTCCCTGATATCCAGCAGCGAACGGTAATCATCCACCAGCGACTTCAGGCTGCTGTGCTCTTTTGTGACTTTTGTCAGCTTCTCCGGCTGACCGTAGATTTCCGGATCGCTGAGGACAGCGCTCAGTTCTTCGAACCTGGATTGTAATTGTGCCAGTTTGTTATCGATATTCATGGGCTAAAAGCGGTGATTCCGGGTATCCGTCAGAATACGGGGAAATGTTCCCATTTATTGCGGGATTTACTGTATTTTTCCGTGGCCAGGCTGATCTGTCTGCCAAATGTATACTGTATTGCATACTGTATTATAGATTTTAAAATAGGCATTTTATCTGCTTTATACCTGTATGAACAAGAATTCCATGTTACCATTGTCAGCCGAAACCACCATCGGTTTTCTGGGAGCCGGGCAGCTGGCCCGCATGTCCGCGGCCGTTGTTATGCGGTTGGGCATGAGGGCCGCCGTATTTTCGGGATCCGGAAATACGGGATCCGTAAATTCGGGAACGGGAGGTTCGGGACCCGGAAGCAACCGGGGCCGGCACTCCGGTGCTGTACCGGACATAACCGCCGCCCTTCAGCCGCTTGAGTGGATGACACCGCTTCGATATGCCGGAGGATTTGGTGATGAGGAGGCGCTGGTGCGCTTTGCACGGGAGTGCGATGTGGTTACGCTGGAAAACGAGTTTCTGGACGGGGATCTGCTTTTGCGGGTCCGCGAGAAATCCGAAACACCCATGTGGCCGTCGCCTTCATCCTTTCTGCAGCTTGAGTCGAAGTGGCTGGAAAAGGAGACGTTCCGGAAGGCCGGCATTCCCGTAACGCCATATAAGAAGGTGGCTTCTGTCGGGGATCTTACAGACTTTGGTGTTGCGCACGGATACCCGTTCGTTCTCAAATCATCCAAGGGCGGATACGACGGGTACGGCAACCGGACGGTATACAATGCCGGCGGGATCAACGATGCCTTTGTTTCACTCGGGGGTGATGCGGGTCACGAGCTGATCGCAGAAGCGTTTATCCCGTTCCATAAGGAGCTGGCGGTCCAGGTTGCCCGCAATCATACGGGGACGGTCGTTTATCCCTGTTGTGAGACCATTCAGCAAGGCCATATCTGCAAGACGGTGATTGCTCCGGCCCCCATCGACAAAATGATAGCCGGTGAGGCCCGCCAGCTCGCGCTTCAGGCCGTGGAGGCTGTTGACGGAATTGGCCTGTTCGCTTTTGAGTTTTTCCTCACTGACGACGGGCGGCTGTATCTGAACGAATCGGCGCCCCGGCCGCATAATTCGGGCCATTACACGATCGAGGGGTGCATTACCTCGCAATTTGAAAACCATGTGCGGGCCGTTGCCGGACTGCCGCTGGGGCCTGCAAATATGCGCTTCCCCGTTGCGGTCATGGAAAACATCCTGGGCGTGCGTAATGGTCCGGCTGTTGCTGATGTCCCTGAAGAGCTTTGGTATGCAGATGAGACGCACCTGCATATCTATGGAAAGCAGTCGAGCCGGATCGGACGGAAAATGGGGCATCTGACCGTACTTGGCGATGAGCTGGTGGAAACGGCCGGGAAAGCGGCTGAGCTGGCCTCAAAAATTGTCCTCTGACCTCCGTGCTGTGACCATCCGTGACACCCATCCAACCGCATCAGCCGAAACCATGAAATCCATTCTGAAAAAATGACTCAAAAAGATACTTCTTCCATCAAAGTGGCCGTGATCATGGGCAGCGACTCTGACTGGCCCGTAATGAAGGCGGCGGCCGAGATCTGCGATCAATTTGGCGCTGTTGTGGAAAAAGCGGTGGTATCAGCCCACCGGACCCCGGTCCATATGGCGGATTTCGCAACCAGGGCCCGGGAAAACGGGTTTGGTGTGATCATAGCCGGTGCCGGAGGCGCTGCGCATCTGCCGGGCATGGTCGCCGCCCATACGACGCTGCCGGTTATCGGTGTTCCGGTATCCACCCGGCACCTCAAGGGCATGGACAGTCTGCTGTCCATCGTCCAGATGCCGCGCGGTGTCCCGGTGGCGACTGTGGCGATCGACAATGCCATGAATGCCGGACTTCTTGCCCTGCAGATCCTCGCGGTCCATGACCGGGAACTGGCCGACAAGCTGGCACAATGGCGGGACGCGCAACGGGATGCTTCGCTAAGGAAAAACGACCTGCTGAAATAGCCGGGCGGAATCCTGCTGAAACAGTCCGGCCGGGAATCCTGCTGAAACAGTCCGGCCGGACCGGCGCGCACTCAGGAAAAGACCGATTTAACCCGCTCGAACAGGTTTTCCCTGACCTCTTTGCTGTGGGCGGGGTTGAAGTTTTTCGATTCGCTCAGGGCCTGGATATGCTTCTTTTCCTCCTCGGTGAGCTTGGTCGGAATGAATACCTGCACCCGGACAAACTGATCGCCGAACTTGTGCGTATTAAGGCCTTTGATCCCTTTCTCCTTCATCCGGAGCATTTTCCCGGGCTGGGTCCCCGGATCGATCTTGATGCGGGCTTTGCCTTTCAGTGTCGGAACTTCCGTAGTTGTTCCCATGACCGCATCGGGGATGCTGATATTGAGGTCGTAGTAGATATTGTCACCTTCACGACGGAAATGTTCATGCTCTTTTTCCTCGATGAGCACGATCAGGGTTCCCGGTTCTCCACCCCGGATGCCGGCATGCCCCTGTCCCCTCAGACTGATGTAATTGCCTTTGCTGACCCCGCTTGGAATCTGGATCTTGACGGTCTCTTCTCCTTTGACGCGGCCGTTCCCATGGCATTTCCGGCACTTGTTGCGGATGGTGCGCCCTTCACCGTGGCACGTGGGGCAGGGCTGCACGTTGACAAACTGACCGAACATCGTCCGGGTTACCTGCCGGACTTCACCGACGCCGTTGCAGGTATCACAGGTCATGAAATCATCCTCAGAGTCGGCTCCGGTCCCGTTGCACTCTTCGCAGGCAATCTGTTTCTTGACCTTGATCTCCCGGTCGGTTCCGAATGCGATTTCCTCAAGGGAGAGTTGAAGTTTGATCTTCATGTCCTCGCCGGGCTGGCCCGTGCCATTCCTTCGGCGGCTGCGACCCTGTCCACCCATTCCGCCGAAAATATCCCCGCCGAAAATATCGCTGAACCGGCTGAAGATATCCTCAAAGCTGACATCCTGGAAATCCGCATCAAATCCGCCTGCGCCACGCAGGCCCTCATGACCGAACTGGTCGTATCGGGCCCGTTTATCCGGGTCTTTCAGCACCTCAAACGCCTCGGCAGCTTCCTTGAATTTCTTTTCCGCATCGGGATCGTTGGAGTTGCGGTCGGGATGATATTTCATCGCCATTTTGCGGTACGCCCGTTTGAGCTCCGCGTCTCCAACATCCCTGTTTACGCCTAAAATCTCGTAGTAATCTCTTTTTGCCATTTCTTGTTTATTGACTGACTATTACCTTTGCATGCCTGATGACACGGTCACCGATTTTGTAGCCCGGTTCCATGACCTGGAGCACGGTATTGCTTTCGGTGGATTCATCCGGTGCCGGCTGGATGAGCATGGCATCATGTTTATCCACATCAAACGGGATGCCGGTTTCCTCAATGACTTCCACGTCATAATCCCTGAGCACACGTTCGAAATTGGAAAGGACCAGTTTCAGACCTTCCACAAATCCTTTCTCCAGGTCTTTTCCTTCGGAGGCCTCGACGCTGCGTTTGAGGTCTTCGCGAATCGGGAGAAAACGCGAGACCGCATCGGCACGCGCTTCCTCAAACAACTGAAGTTTTTCCTTTTGCGTTCTGCGTTTCAGGTTCTCGAACTCCGCCGCCTTGCGCAGCATACTGTCCCGCGTACGGGCCAGTTCTTCCGTCAGCCGTGCTATTTCCTTATCCGGATCCAGCATGTGCTCCTCGCGCGGGTCGTCTTTTTCCGAGGTGCCCTCTGAAGCGGGGTGGCCGCTGCCGGTCGAAGCCGCGTCCATCTCATTCGTTTTCTTGTCAATAGGTTTCATCAGTTGAAATCAATTTAGATTCATAAGGACAGAATGAACTCATATGGCAGGATTTGATCATTCCCCTGTGTGTCAACCGGAGGCTGCCATGTTCATTTCGCTTACGCGTTTCACTGGGCATCTGTTTTTAATTTTTGTAACACTTCGTGACCTTCGGTTCATCATGTTGCTGATCTGAAAAGTGTTCTTGCGATTTCATTCATTTGGGAAAACAGACGTGCTGTTCCCGGGTGGTCAATGATGGTGTAACGATCGTGTGCTCACGCAATTTTGTGCCGTGATGCAACGTGAACCGGCATCATCCGGGATTGAACAGGTTGAGCCGGTTGGCAAGCTGTTCCACCAGTGCCACCATTCTGCTGTAATTCATGCGTGTCGGTCCTACAAGTCCGATCGTTCCTTTGATGCCGCCATAGTGATAATTGGCTGACACCACGCTGCATTGCTCCACCTGCTGGATCTTGTTCTCTTTTCCGATCCGGATCTGCACCTCGCGGTTATCCTGCTTCGCTTCGTTTTCATCGAACAGGTGGATGATCATGTCCTCGTTTTCCAGCAGCTCCACAATGCCTTTGTAGTTGCTGAGGTCGCTGAATTCGGGTTGCAGCGCCATGTATTCGACACCGCCGAAATGGAATTTCCGAAGTTGCCGGTCGTCGAAGATGGTATCGGCACTGTCCAGGAACACGCGTATCAGCCCCGATGAGACGTCACCGTCAAAGCCGGCCAGCATTTCGTCGATTTTATTCGTGATTTCGCTGAGTTTGTAGCCGTGCAGCCGCTCATTGAGAAAGCGGGCAACGCGCTCCATTTCTGCCGGACTTATCTGGGTCTGAACTTCCACCGTCAGGGTTTTGATGATACCGCTTTCAATGGTCAGCACCACCAGTATCCGGTTGGAGCTAATGGACACCAGTTCGATCTTCCGGAAGACACCATGTGCCAGTTTGGGGGCGATCACGACCGCCAGCAGGTTGGAAAGCCGGGCAAGGATGCGTGCGGCTGACTGCACCGCTTCGTCCACGTCCGTTGACAGATAGGTCCGGATGGTATCCAGGATCTGGCCCTCCTCCTTGCTGAGCACCGAGACCTGCATCAGGGAATTGACATAGAGCCGGTACCCGTCCTCCGTCGGTATGCGTCCCGACGAGGTATGGGGATGATCCAGAAGGCCCTTGCTTTCCAGGCTGTTCATGGCATTGCGGACCGTGGCGGAACTGATGTTCAGCCGGTACCGGTCAACCAGAGTTTTCGAAGCGACCGGACTGGCCGTCACAATGAAGTTCTGGATGATATACCTGAGTACCTCCTGTTCACGATGTGTCAGTTCGGAAAACCCGGATAATCTCATTTCGTTCTGTGATTTTGGAAACTTTTACAGCTAAGTAAGTTAATAAAAAATCACGTCAATTGAAATGATTCTGGTGATCTTGACGGACTTTAGCAGCTATTTGCGCGTCACGACTCGTTGAATATCTCGATCATGTTTCCGTCGGGATCGGAAATGAACACGAAGCGGCCGTTTTTGCGGTTGGATGGACCGCTGAGAATGGTAACCTCCTGCTCGCGGAAAAAGCCGGCCAGTTCATCCACCTGCTCAGGCGTATCCACAAAAAAACCGAAATGATCCACACGGTAATCTTTTGAAGCTTTTTCGTATTCGGTCTCGGCTTCCACCAGGACCAGGGAGTCTTTCCCAATGCGGTAGACGGTCATACTTCGTCCCATTTTCTTCTCGATCTCAAATCCAAGCAAGTCACTGTAAAACTGCTCGGCCTTTTCAATATTGTTTACCCGCAGTGTGATGTGGTTGAGACCTTTGAACCTGAACTTGCTCATATG
>SKNL01000014.1 GCA_007120555.1 Balneolales bacterium | reverse complement strand
AGTTTTTCTTCGAAAAAGAGTACCGCAAAAAACTGAATGAGGATGCCAACGGTGAATCAAACGGTCATGCCAATGGCCATGCCAACGGCTCTTCCGGCACCGGGAAAAGCCGTAAAACCGAAAGTTCCAAACCTGTAAACGTCAGGAAAATCCTTGAGGACGTCAACTGACGAACTGATTGTTGTTATATACAGCAATCGCCCGCCCCCTGAGCGTTTCATTCAGCCAGGGGGTGTTGACGGAACGGGACCGGATGGATTCCGGGGTGCAGATCCACTCCGTTTCGGTGTCAAATATGGTGATGTTGGCCGGTTCGCCAACTTCCAGTTTCGGCACCGGGATCCGGAGGATCGTACGGGGGTTCACCGTTAGCTTGCGGATCACATCCTGCAGGGTCAGGATACCGCCGGACAGTAACCGCTTGCAGATGATGCTCCATGCGGTTTCCAGGCCGATGATCCCGTTGGGGGCATAGATGAACTCCACCTCTTTCTCATCCACCGAATGCGGGGCGTGGTCGGTGCAGATGGCATCGATGGTACCATCTTTCAGCCCCTCGATCATGGCTTCCATATCATCAGCCGTCCTGAGCGGCGGATGCATTTTCCAGTTGGTGTGGAACTGCTGCCGGTCAATCTCCTCGTCGGTCAGGTCGAAATGGTGAGGGCATACCTCGGTCGTCACTTTCAAACCCCTGCTCTTCGCTTCACGGACCAGCTCCACCCCTTTCCGGGTGCTGATATGTGCCACGTGCACGTGTCCGCCGGTCAGTTCAGAGAGCAGGATGTCCCGCGCGATCATGATCTCCTCGGCTATGGAAGGGGTGCCTGCCAGCCCAAGCCGGGTGGATACACGTCCCTCGTGCATATGTCCGGGCCGTGAGAGCGCCAAATCTTCTTCGTGGTTGATGACGGGCACATCGAGCATCGCCGCGTACTCCAGCGCCGTGCGCATCAGCTGGCTGTTCTGGACCGGGTCGCCGTCATCGCTGAACGCGACGGCCCCGCCCTCTTTCATATCGGCCATCTCCGAGATGGATTTGCCGGCCCGGTCCTTTGAGACGGTTCCGATCGGATACACATCCACCGGAAGGCCCTGCGCCTGTTTCAGCACGTAACTGACCACGTCCCGGGTATGAATGGGTGGATTGGTATTCGGCATGCAGGCAACGGCGGTAAACCCGCCATGGGCGGCAGCGGCGCATCCTGTACGGACTGTCTCCTTGTGCTCAAAACCGGGCTCCCTCAGATGCACGTGCATATCCATCCACCCGGGTGATACATAAGCCCCTTTTGCGTCAAAAACCGGCACCTCCCCCGCTACTTCCGGCAACTCCGGTTTTGTTCGCCCCTTTTCAGGGTTGCTTTGACTGATATCCGCAATCTTTCCCCCGCGGATCAGGATATCAACGGTTTCGGAACCGTCCCGCTGCTCATCAACCGGACGCACATTGGTAATCAGGAGATCCTTCATTTCGCTCATATGTGACAGGGATTTTTGTTCCATGTTCCGATGCCCGGAAGGCACCGTATCGGGCAATGGTTTTCCGATTGGGAATATAGGCAATCCGCGTGTTTCAATTTGCGAAAAACTGTTTCAAAAATTTACGGAGCCATTGCATCCGTGAGGCGGAATAGTTTGGCCGGGCATTCCGCTTTTTTCCTGACCTGCTACCCTGAAATGCCTATATTCCCGCATGAACTGATATCTCTAAATGAAGGGTACCGACATTTATGCAACAATATGAGGATGAAGCCGGTCAGGTATTTACGGTCAGCACCCTGACGGGGGAGATCAAGCTTTTGCTTGAAAGCGAATTTGAATGGGTCAGCGTCCGGGGGGAGGTGAGCCAGCCGCAGACCAGCCGCAACGGCCACCTCTACTTTACCCTGAAAGATGCCGGTGCACAGCTCTCCTGTGTGATGTGGAGCTCTCTGCGTCAGCAGCTCGATAGCGTCCCCGCACACGGCGATGAAGTTGTAGTGAGCGGTTCAGTGCAGGTATATCCGCCGCATGGACGATATCAGCTCATTACGCGGTCCATTCGTGCAGCCGGGCTGGGCGCCTTGCAGCAGGCCTTTGAGGAGCTAAAACGAAAATTGAAAGCCGAGGGCCTGTTTGACGGGGATCGCAAGCGGCCGCTGCCCGCTTACCCCCGGGTGATCGGCATGGTCACCTCCGCCACCGGCGCCGCGTTTCAGGATATGCGCACAACACTTGAAAAAAGGTATCCGCTTTGTGATGTGCAGTTGTACCATGCTGCCGTGCAGGGTGCCCAAGCCGCTCCGGAGATTGTGCATGGAATCCGGCATTTTTCCGATTCCGGCGAGGCCGATCTGCTGATTGTCGGCCGCGGCGGAGGCTCGCTGGAGGATCTGTGGGCTTTCAACGAGGAGATTGTGGCGCGCGCGATTGCGGAGTGCCGCATACCGGTGATCAGCGCGGTCGGACATGAAACCGATTTCAGCATATCCGATTTTGTGGCGGATGTGCGGGCGGCCACACCCACGCAGGCCATAGTGATGGCCGTGCCCGACCGCAACGACCTGCTGATGCGAATCGGCGACCTTCAGCATACCATCGAGCGCCGCGTGACGGACCTGCTTCAGCGCTACAAAGACACCGTATCCCGTTTCCTGGACAATTACGCGCTGTACAAGGTCAAAGAGCGCATAGCCCGGCAGGCGGAGATGCTGGCCTGGCAGGAAAAACAGATGGCCGGAATCCTGCAGCAGCGGATCATGCGCATCCGGGATCAGAACCGCAGCCTGACAGACGCCATTTCCGCCCTCACGAACCGGTACCTGATGCAGCAGAAATCACAACTCGGCGAGCTGCATCACCGGCTGCAGGCGTCCGATCCCAACGCTCCGTTGAAGAAAGGCTACACACGCATCCACCAGAATGGAAAATGGGTGCGCAGCGGCGATCGGTTTGATGCAGCCATGCCGTTTGAAATCCAATGGGCCGATCGGAAAACCCGCATCGGCTGATGCATTTTTTGTCCGGGAGCCATTGGGGCCGGACGCAGGGATCCGGGCGCAGGGATCCGGACGCAGGGATCCGGACGAAAGCCGCTGACGCGTATCAGAGAACGATCAGCTTGACGGTCTCGATGCGCGACTGCCGCGCCTTGCTGATGATAAACTTGTGATTGCCGATCAGGATCTCTTCGTTGACTTTGGGAATACGGCCTATCTCGTGGATGATATACCCGGCCACGGTTTCGTAGTACTGGTTCCGTTCGGGCATTTTGGTGGACGGGAACCGCTCCGTCAGCTCATGAAGCGGCACATCCCCGCTCAGGATAAACGTGTTGTGGGACAATTTCTTCATGACCATGTCCTCCATGTCGTACTCATCCTGGATGTCTCCGACAACCTCTTCCAGCAAATCCTCGGTGGTAACGAGTCCGGCCGTACCGCCGTATTCATCGATCACAATAGCCAGCGAGATGTTGAGCTTCTGGAATTCCGAGAGCAGGTCCTTGGATTTCTGGCTTGACGGGATGTGCTTGACGGGCCGTATGATCTCACCAAGCTTTTTCGGTTTCTTGAACAGATCGTAAGCAAATACGACGCCGATCACATTGTCAATGGACTTGTCGTACACCGGTATTTTCGAAAAGCCGGAGGATACGAATTTGTGCAGCGCCTCTTGCAGGCCGGCTCTCTTCTCCACGGCCACTATTTCGGTGCGCGGGATCATGGAGTCACGCACCCGCTTGTTGGAAAGCTGGAGCACATTGGTGAGCAGTTCCGAATCGTCGCGGTCGATATCGGACTCTTCGCTGTCACCGGCCTCGCGAAGCAGCATTTCAATATCCTGCCTGCGGTAGACCTGCACCGAAGATTCCATTTCGGGGTTAATCCAGCGGATGAGGCGTCCCGCAATGCCGTTGGCAACATAGATGAAGGGGAGAAACAGGATATAGAGCCCGCGATAGATGGCGGCCAGGTTGAAAAGCAGGCCTTCCGAATTGATGCGGAACACCACTTTCGGGATCACTTCACCAAAAATCATGATGACAAGTGATGCGATCACGGTCTGTATGAGCAGCACCACGAAATCCGACGGGTAGACATCAAAAAGAGAAAAGTAAAGGCTGGATACGGGCTGCAGCAAAAACAGCGTCATAAGGGTGGCATACAGGACATTGACCACATTATTGCCGATGAGCGTGGTCGACAGGAATGCCTCGGGATCTTTCAGGAAGTGGGCAAGGGCACGGGAGCGCATGGATTTCTTTCTTGCCCGGATTTCCAGCCTGAGTCGGTTTGCAGCAACATAGCCGATTTCCGATCCTGCAAAAAAGCCACTCAACAGTATCACTAATACAATCAGAAGCCACTCATTCATGCCACAGCTCCCGGTTCAGGTGGCGGTTCCTGTGATGACGCAGATGTATCCAAGGTTTCTGTGTTACCTCTTTTTTTTCTGGCAGGATCAGGGAGCCATCGTCTCCCCGTTTTGTAGACATCTTCAATCGGTAATAATACGGCTTTATTTATTATGAAACCCGGGTCTTCGTTTTTCCAGGAATGCGGCCATTCCTTCCCGGGCATCATCGGTGCCGCACAGTTGTCCGAACAGCCGCGCCTCATCCTGGAACCCCTGTGAACGATTGGGATAGGCGGCGTGCACTGACTGAATGGCCTTGCGGATGCCGATCGGTGATTTTTTGATGATGAGTTGCAGCCATTCATGCGATTTTTTCACCGTTTTTCCCTCATCCACCACCTTGTTGACCAGGCCCATGTGATATGCCTTCTCGGCGTCGACCGGGTTGCCGTCCAGGATCAGTTCAAGGGCCCTGCCCTTGCCCACGAGCCTGGGCAGGCGCTGGGTACCGCCATATCCGGGCATGATGCCAAGTCCCACTTCAGGAAGCCCGAATCTTGCCGTTTTGGAGGCCACCCGCAGATGGCAGGCCAGGGCAAGTTCGCATCCCCCGCCAAGTGCATAGCCCTCTACGGCGGCTATCACCGGCTTGCCCGTTGACTCGATCAGGGAAAAGACCGCCTGGCCCTTGACCGAAGCCCTTTCGCCGCTCTTGACACGCAACCGCTGCAGTTCTGTGATATCGGCTCCGGCTGCGAACGCTTTTTCACCGGCTCCACTGATAACAATCCCCCTAACCGAGTCCTCTTCCTGCAAGGCCTCAAAAAGCTCGCGCAAGTCATCCAGGACCTGATTGGTCAGGGCGTTGCGTTTTTCCGGTCGGTTAATGGTTACGGTTGCAATACTGTCTTGAACATCCACCAGCAGGGTTTCCAGCTGATAGCTCATAATCATCCTGAATTTGCGGCAGCGCCCGGCTCAGGAACGGTGCTGTCCTTTTTCTGTCAGCGGACGGCATAAGGTCCTGATTCACCATCTGCCTGACTTTCCAGTTCTTTCAACACAGTATACGTCGGTGGAAAGTCATCTTCAATATCCTGAATGATCGCTGAGGTTTCTTCGAGTTCCCCGATCAGTCGGTCCAGATGCCCGTCCACTTCACCCGGATGTGACATCGTAATCGATTTTTCATAGACGTAGCGGATGGCATCTTCCATGGTCTCCTGCTGCGAACGACATATTTCGGCTTTTTCGGCGGCGACATGATGTCTGCCGAGCCGCTTTTCAAGGATTTGCAAGCGGCGCTGCTTCACTTCCAGAAGCCGCTCGGAAGCCACGTCCGCCATCTCCTTTTTAAGCTTTCGGATCTCAATGGTGATGGATTCGGGTGAGGTATGGTCCAGGTACTCCCGGTAACGCTCCTGCAGCACCAGATGTGCCAGATACTCCCTTGCCATGTGTTCCAGCCGCTCGGTCAGCTGACGGGTCAGCGAGCGGGAGGATTCAGGAAGCCGCTCAAAATTGACCAGGATCTTCCCGTATATCGAACGGAAAGAGATAAACCTTTTCTGCTGCGTCAGGGCAAGTCCGTCAAACTGGTCTTTTTCGATGCGGCCTGACCTGCGGAGCTCCTCATTTCTCCGGGAAACGATATGGCGCCGGAACCACCGTTTTTGCGGCACTGTGCCGAGGTAAAGCAACTCCAGCCCCATTCCGACCGAAAAGAGGATGGTGGGCATCCAGGGGGTTCCTGAGAACATGAGCGCCAGGAAGCTGACGGTCAGCAGAAAGCCCAGGTTGACCGGATGCAAAAATGCTTCCCGGGTGAAATTGAGGGAGCGATGGTCAGACATGATTGGTTCGGTTCACATGAACGGTGTTTTGGGAACGGATATTCGGTTCGCTGCGCTCTATGACCGTCCCTGAAGATTCCTTGCCTTCGGTGAGCGCAGGGGTGCCCCGCATTCTCTTCTTGAACTGATTGACGATCTCGGCGGCCTTGAGCTTCTCGGCATCGTATTCCAGTTCCAGCGACTCGCTGTCGACACTGTCCAGCGCCAGTTCCATGCGGGCTTCGTTTCTGGCAGTATCCTCTTTTATACGCGCGATCATCTCGTCGTGGGTGGCATCCATGCCGCCAACCTCGAACTGTTCGAGCGTATCGGCAACCCTGCCCTGCCATTCGGAGCGTTCGCTCTCGCGCATGGCATCCCTCGCCTCGCGGATCTTGCGGTCTTTTTCACGCATGAAAGCCTTCTTGACCTGCAGGGCCTTGTCGTAGGCCAGTTGCGCCTGTTTCAGGTGCTGGCGCGACACTTCCAGGTTCTCACGGGCGCGCTGCAGCTGAAGGGCGTAGTTTTCAGCGATGTCGTCCCGTTCGGCACGGATGGCGGACTGGATGCGGGCCGTCAGGTCCTGGACCTGCTCCTCGTACCGGCGCACCTCCTTCTGCAGCAGCATCACATTGGCCTTTACCGTGGCAATGTTCTCGTTCATCCGGGGAACCTGGTCGTTCAGCTCACGGATGTTCTGCTCCAGGATCCGCTTCGGGTCTTCTATTGAGCCGACAATCCCGCCAAAAAGGGACTTGATGGCACGTACAAATCTTCTCCACATAACTTCTCCGGTTTTAGTTCGATTGTAACCGGACAAGTCCGGAAGATCAGCTCCAGGGCTCAGCGCCGTCCCGTGTTACTGTGTCGGTGATCAGGGCCGGAATTTGCGGCCGGGAAGAACCGACGGTGACGGCACCCTGAAGCATCTGCCGGACACTGTCCGCTTGTTCTTCCTTATTCGTGAAGCAGCATGCAATTGTTTCACCTTCACGCACCGGATCCCCAATCTTTTTCTTGAGGATGATGCCGGCAGCCGGATCAATACTGTCTTCTTTGGATTTACGGCCCGCACCCAGCTCAACGCCGGCCATGCCGATGGCATAGGCATCCATCGCCGTGACATGGCCATCACCGTTGGAAGCAACATCAAAATCGTGCGCGGCAGGCGGATAGTCATCCGGTTTGTCCAGGTATTCGGTGGATCCGTCCTGCTCCTGCACGATATCACGCAGTTTCTGCATGGCGCTGCCGTCAGCCACGGCGGCCTTGCTTCGTTCGATCCCCTCATCGACCGATCCGGCCTCACCGCCGAGCCAGATCATGGTACCGGCCAGCAGGTGCGTGACCTCCAGCAGGTCTTCCGGTCCGCCTCCGTTCAGGCATTCGATGCTTTCGTAGACCTCCAGCCAGTTGCCCACCATATTGCCCAGGGGCTGCTCCATGCTCGTCAGGTAACCGATGGTGCGCTTGCCGAACTCCTCGCCGATCGATACCAGGCGCTGAGCCAGCTTGAGCGCATCCTCCCGGGTCTTCATGAAAGCGCCGTTGCCGAACTTCACGTCCAGCACCAGGGCATCAATGCCCTCGGCCAGTTTCTTGCTCATGATGCTGCCGGCAATCAGGGGGATGGATTCGACCGTGGCCGTCACATCACGCAGGGCGTACATGCGCTTGTCGGCCGGTGCGATCTCCTCGGTCTGGCCGATCAGGACCAGTTTGTGCTTTTTCAGCACTTCCACGTAGCGCTTGAGGTCGAGGTTGACGTTGAAGCCGGGGATGGATT
>SKNL01000233.1 GCA_007120555.1 Balneolales bacterium | reverse complement strand
TGGCTGCTCCACGCACCGCTAACTGTCAGCGCTACAAACAGCAAACCGGCTATCACGAAATGTCTATATGTGTTATTCTTCATGTCAGTTTATTCATGCCCCCAGGGTGGCGGTGGCAGTTCGTCCATCGGTTCGGAAAGATCAAAATCCACGCGCCAGCTCCAGCTGGTATCACGGATGGTGCCGTAGGTATACCGCTCACCGGGTACAATTTCTATGCGCCATCCCCGGAAATAGCCGGATTCCTCGGTGCGCGCCACCGATTTGAACTCCTGGCGCACGGGGGTGCCCTCACCCACCGAATAACCGCCGTACATGGTCACATCGTCCGCGCTTCCGTCGCGTTTGCGGTGGTCGTGGCGCAACTCCAGGCGATCCTCGTGCCGGGTGAATATCCAGGTACGCGACCGGTCCCAGTCCTGCTCCTCCTCGAGCTCGATATGGAACGGGATCCGCACCTGGTGCTCGTCGCACTCGCGGAAATGGGCAATAAGCAACTCGGTGCCGGTGAGCATATCATCCCCCTCAGGCTCCAGGGTAAGTCCGCCGGGGTAGGCCTCCCCGCAGTGTTCGATCAGACGCTGAAAGAACACGTCCCGCGCATCAGGTGATTCCGCGGTCGCTTCGTATTCCGGCAAACCGGGTTCCTGGGGATCGGCAAGGGGATCGGGGTCGGTTGCGGGGTCCGGTACAGGTCTGTCATCGTTACATGACAACAGCATCAATGAAATCAGTAAACAGAAAAAAAATCGGGACATGTGTATATGCGTTTGGGTGAAAAACGGATGGATGTATCGGGTTGCCAGTGCTTCACGAACGACGACAATGGCCGCGATGGTGTTTTATCCCGATCCGTATCCAACAGGAAAGTCTGCAAATTACAAATTCTGCAGGAAACAAGCCGGTTCTTTGGGGGTGTTCCGTGGATTGATAATTGCCGGACACGACAGAAGAAATCCCGGGAATTGGAACACATGATTTTTTCTGTTTGTTATCACTAAAAAGGAAACGATCCTCAAAACCAACAGATACCATGGCACATATTGAAGAATTCAACAGAATTGTCAAGAATGCTGAATCCTGGATCATTGATGTGGCCGAAGAGATGAAAACGGAAAACCACAGTGCCGCGTTGCATGCTACGAGGGCAACGCTTCGGGCCCTTCGGGACCGATTGCCTGCCAACCAGGCGGCTCATGTTGGCGCACAGCTCCCCCTGCTTATTTCCGGTTATTTCTATGAAGGATGGAAGCCCGCAAGCACGCCAACAAAAGAGCGGAGTCCCGAGGAGTTCATGGCTAAGGTCCAGGCGAACATCGACAATCTGGGCCATCCATTGAAAGCCGAAGATGTGGTCAGTCCTGTATTCAGGGTCCTTGCAGGTAAAATCAGCGAGGGCGAGTCACGTGACATCCGGAATGCGCTTCCGGAGAAGTTGCGTGAACTTTGGATGGCGTCGGCCGAGACGTAAAATAGCTGAGGCATAATGCGAATTCAGCATAACGCGAATACGACATTAAACGATTGCAACAAACCAGAAATGCAATCCAAAACAGAATGAGGTATGTGACATGTTCAGATCCCTGAAATTTTTCTTAATCTTTTTTGCTTTCACTTCATTTGGCGTTATCGCCTGCGAAAATGACGTAGATGTTCCCGGCGACGATGAGTTGCTTGGAGAGGAACCGCCGGTCCCGATGACAGAACGGCCTACCGGGAATTATCATATCGACGACTTGCCGGTGAATGTTCCGTATGTATTGCCGGAACTTTCCGATGAGGAGCTCCGGAAATTCGCGGAAATAAACTTCCGGGCCGGACAAAAAAGACTGGATCCCGAATTGGATGCCGAAGAATATGTAGCTCTCATTGAAGATGGAGGGCTTTCTACGGCACAATACAGGGAAATCTACGTTGTATTGGAGCGGGAGCCTACGGTAAGATTGCGGGTAGCAGAAATAATGGAAGAGCTGTATGAGGAACAGTAGCCGCGCTTTTGCGTACGCTGCCATTATTGTGAATACAACCGGCAGGACACTGCGGCCCGGCAGGTATCCAGGCGATCGGTGACCTTGTGGAACATCTTGGCGGCAGATGCCGAAACAGGCGGCTGAAGATTGTGGCGGATTCCTTATTTTCGGATATCCTTGCGCAAGAATAATCCATTGTAAATGATATCGGGATATCCATGAAAATAATCGTTCCGCTCCGATTGTCGGACCTGATTCTGATGATTGCGGTTGGTGCCGTTACCCTTGCTTGCAGAGGTACACGCGGAACTCTCGAAGGGGAACAGGCGGACGCGGAACAGGCCGACCGGGCGCGGCACCACTACGACCGTCCGGCCTACCTGCTGTTCACCGGCGAGGGTGAGCCCGCCGGCCGGACGTCCGCTGCCATACGATCACGAGCTGCTCGGGTGCGCCGACTTCCTGCTGATGGTTCCTGAACGCATGGCCCGGACTCACTGACTTTCCACTGACAAGGTGCCCATTCCAGCTCAGTTTCTGAAATAAACTGACGCTCCTCTTTTTTGATTTGGTGGATGCGTGGAGAGTCACATGGACGCTCATTGAAGACGAGCCCCGCATCTGTGCAAGGAAAAAAATGAATTCTTTGGAATGATTACATCCGTTGCTTTTTTTCAGGATTATGATAAGTTGCACGAGGATAGTGTACACTAATACACAGCACCGTATCGCCTATGAAATATGTCGCACATGAAATGTCCATGACGGCAATCCGGCAAAGCAGAAGGTGGCAAGAGAGCTTATCGAAAAAGGGTTGGAAGGGCAGGCATTCAGTCGGACATACATAACGGTCCGTCGACAGCCGCATACATCAGGAATGATTCCCATCCGGAAGGTGTTCTCCGCTTCATGCAGAAATGAGTCTGATGATCCGTAAAGAATATCCATTAAGCAAAACGCCGGCTGTAAGGGGCGCTAACGCTATAAATCCACCCGACATGAAATGTCCATGACCGGGCATAGCCCCGGACACACAGAAGTATGATTAAAAACGTCATGGACATTCTATCTGACGATATGAATCCCAAATTATAAACAGATGAAAACAACCCTCCCAAGGCTGCTGCTCACTCTTACAGTGGCATTGCTGATCCTGCCAATGTACAGCAACATCAATGCGCATGAGCACGGATCTATCCTCTTCGAAAACGTTCGCATCTTCAACGGCCACTCCGAGACCCTTTCGACTCTGTCATTCGTACTGGTGGATGGGAATACCATCCAGCGCATTTCGACCGAGCCCTTTGATGTGGACGGCGACAACACCACGCGCATCGACGGACAGGGTCGCACGCTGATGCCAGGGCTTATCGACGCGCACGTGCACCTGACGTTCGGCTCCCTGACCATGGAACAGCTCATGGACCCGAGGTTGACTCCGGAACAGGCGGCGCAAAATGCAGCAGCCGGTGCCACGGAGATGCTCATGCGCGGCTTCACGGCCGTACGCGACGCTGGCGGACCCATTTTCGAACTCAAACATGTCATCGACAACGGACAGGTTCCCGGTCCGCGCGTCTGGCCATCCGGGGCAACCATCAGTCAGACTGCCGGACATGGTGATTTCCGCCTTCCCAGTGAGCGCTCCCGCCGCTTTTTCGGAGAGCCATCCCGCGCTGAACTCATGGGTGCCACGTTCATCGCCGACGGTCGCGACGAGGTACTCACCGCCACGCGTGAGAATCTCCGCTTCGGCGCCAGCCAGATCAAGCTGATGGCCGGCGGCGGAACATCATCCGCTTATGATCCGGTGGACGTGACCCAGTACACCCTTGACGAGATGAAGGCCGCTGTGGAAGCCGCCGAGGACTGGGGTACCTACGTCATGGTGCACGCCTACACCCCGCGGGCCATCCAGCGCGCTATCGAGGCCGGGGTCAGGGTTATCGAGCACGGCCAGCTTCTCGACAGGGAGACGCTTCAGATGATGGCCGACAACGACGTTTGGCTCAGCACGCAGGTGCTGCGGGCAAGCACGCCCGATATGGATCCGCATCGCATCGAAAAGAGAAAACCGGTGATTGAGGGACAGCCCCGCATGTGGACCCTGGCCCGGGAGCTGGGAGTCAAGATTGCATGGGGAACCGACTTCCTTTTCGAGCCGGCACTCAACAGGGAGCAGAACAGCAACATGCTGCTGCTCCGCGAATGGTTCTCTCCTGCGGAGATCCTCAGACTGGTAACACATGACAATGCGCTGATGCTGGCACTTTCCGGCCTGAGAAGTCCCTATCAGGGCAGGCTGGGTGTGGTGGAAGAAGGCGCACTCGCCGACCTCCTGCTGGTCGACGGCAACCCGCTGGAAAACCTGGAGCTGATCGCTGATCCGGAAAACAACTTCCTGGTAATCATGAAGGACGGCAGGATCTACAAGAATGTGATGGAATAACGGGCCGTTGCATTTACCCTGCCTGGATCAGGGTTTCAAAAGCCGGGATCATCATGTAATCAGGTGGAAATAATCAGCTGGTGATGGCAAAGGGATCCACCATAAGAAACATGGTACATCATGCCAGATGTCAGACAATCTCAGTCGTCGCATCTGACGGCATCTCGTTTCGTGGGTATGTATCAAAATACCCAATTCAATATACCGTGACATGATCATCCGGAAAATGATCTTTTATATAAAACGAGGCAACTATAAGGGTGAGTTTCCTCGTGCAAAATGCGGAAAGGTATTATAATCTGCAAATAATCATATCCACCAGGAGCAATCGGCCGATCAGTAGGCTGTTTAACTGGGGGATGCCGGTAAAAGCCGCTCCAGGCCATTCTCTTGTGGCTTGGAAAACTCCTGAAGCAAGGAAGGGGTTCTGGGATGGTCATCAAAAAGTTGTGTAACGGTCGGTGGCTTCAACAGACCAACTCTTACTATTATTCAAAGCTAGCTTACCTGAAACATGATAATAGGCAAACAAAAAGCGAAAACCTTATTGGCACTGACGGTAGCTGTCATCCTCGTATTTACTGTATTTACAGCATCTCTCTTTGCCCTGGAAAGACCCAATATTGTTTTAATAATGGTTGATGACCTGGGATACGATGACTTATCGGGTCACGGCAACCAGATCGTGCATACTCCGAACCTCGACGAATTATCGGAAACCTCTGTGCGTTTTCTGGATTTTAATGTAGCACCTGTTTGCGCTCCCAAACTTCAGGGAGCCGGGGGATGTGGCATCGTATGATCTTAGAGTTGCAGAAGCCGGCCGATACAAATTCATCCTGGACAAACAGGGTCATGCCGGTTCCGGATTCAGGTTCCGTATAAGTACTGAGGATGACAGCATTGAATTCTGTCCACCGGTTTTACATAGTTGCTGAAGGGGCGGAGTTTTCAGCCGACCGGATCGAAGTACCCGATTGAGTTTTTTGAATTTTTGAAGAAACCTCAGATCATATCCATTCGCTCTTATTTCACGTGTTTTCTTTTCATGATTCCACGATCTGTATTCTCTGATGCACTGGCCGGAACAGCATCCGGTAACCATTTGTTTAAAAATGGTAAAGGTGGAAGTTTCTCCGCCGCGCTATATTGAATCCAAAACACAGCAGTCATGAAAATCGCCCTGTTCACAGCCAAACCCTACGACAAGTACTATTTCGACCGGCAACTTTCCGATACGGATCACAAAATCACCTACTTCGAGGATGCCCTCAACACGGACACGGCCGTGCTGAGCCGCGGTTATGACACGGTCTGTGTTTTCGTGAACAACATCATCGACCGGGAGACCATTGAAATGATCGCCGACTTTGGTGTCAAGGTGATTGCCCTGAGGGCAGCCGGGTGCAATAACATCGATCTGGAGGCGGCCGAGGATGCCGGTCTGCAGGTGTTCCGGGTACCGGCCTATTCGCCGGACGCCGTGGCCGAACATACCGCCGCGCTGATCCTGACCCTGAACCGTAAAACACACAAGGCCTACAACCGCGTCCGGGAAAATGACTTTTCACTTGACGGGCTCACCGGGTTCAATATCCACGGCAAAGCCGTAGGGGTTATCGGGACAGGAAAAATCGGTACGGCATTTTGCCGGATCATGAAAGGATTTGGCTGTTCCATAAATGCCCACGATCCCTATGAAAACGATGAAGTCAAAGAGATGGGCGGAACATACATGGAGGTGGATGAGCTGCTGGCAAAGAGCAACATCATATCCCTCCACTGTCCTCTGATTCCCGAAACGAAGCACATGATCGACAATAAAGCGATCGACAAAATGAAGGACAGCCCGATGCTCATAAATACCAGCCGCGGCGCCCTGGTAAAAACAGCAGACGTGATCGACGGTCTCAAGGAGAAAAAAATCGGATCGCTGGGGATTGATGTCTACGAGCAGGAGGAAAACCTGTTTTTTCAGGACCTGTCCGAGGAGGTGATCCAGGATGATGAAATAAGCCGGCTTATGACGTTCCCGAATGTGCTCATCACCGGCCACCAGGCCTTCCTTACCAAAGAGGCGCTCGACGAGATCGCGAAGATCACGCTGCAGAACCTGACCGATTACGAGGCGGGAAAAGACGTAGAAAACCGGGTCTGCCCTTAATTAACCAGGTCTGCCTGTAGCGGCCGGATCCACCGGATTGCACATGGCCGCCCCTGCGGATTCCGCAAAGAGGCGGTCATCAGTGATGCTTGCGTGCCGGATTGCAGGCGGGCAACTGGATTCAGTTATTCATTTTGGTGGTGCATGTCATCCATATCATGAATCATGATCTGCTCAGGCACAACAGCAATGCGTCAGATCTGACTGCCCGGGCATCTCTTATTATCAACATGCGCCGATGGAGTCCATTCCAATCGGACTCTTGGTGATACGAATGACGATGGGTCACACGTACGATGGATCATACGTACGATGGATCATACGTACGATGGATCACACGTCGTACTTCTTCCGTCCAGGGGTTTGGAACGAGAGAACAGCAAATCAACAACCAGCGCTTATCATCGATGCGGCAGGTTGCCTCCCCTGACGTCAATGGCATCCACCGGTTCCTCAAAGGCTATGAAGAGGATGCATTCCTCTTCGGGTCCCTTGCAGACGGCATCATGCGGCAGCTTGGCCGGACCGTAGGCGTACGTGAACGGATGCAATATTACCGGCGGCTGGCCCTGGTAGTTGACGCGCATCTGGCCGGATATCAGTACCATGCGCTCGGCTGAAGTGTGCCAGTGTTTGGGAATCTTCGAGTCGGGTGCCAGCCTCAAAAGCATATCGGCATCGTGCTCCTCCGGATTGCCCTGGATTACTCCCAGCCCGCAGCCTGAGGGCATGAACTCCGGGCAGGCACCAAAATCCACTTCTCCGGAAGTGAGTACAAATGCTTCTTCATCGGAACCCGGTGCCGGTTCCTCTTCGGTCGATATGGCATCCACCGGATCCTCAAAAGCAATGAAGAGAATGCAGGGCTCCTCGCTCTCCGGGAGGCAGTGCGCTACGTGGGCCAGTCCGCCCGGACCATAGGCATAAGTCCCCTGCTCCAGAAATACCGGATCCTGTCCGTCGTAATCCACCCTCATTTTGCCGGAGACAAGTACCATCCGCTCGTCTGACGTATGCCAGTGATGGTCGGCGGTGGTGCCGGGTTGCAGTTTGAAGTAGACATCCGCATTGCGTTCGGTGGGATCACCCTGGATGAAGGCCAGCCGGCAGTCGTCCGGCATGAACTCCGGACAGGGGAACCATTCGAGGTCCGGGTCACCGGGATCATGGACGAAGGCGCGCTCACCGGTGACTGCAGGCAGCCCGGAGCCCCCCTGTGCGACGGCGTGGTCAACCCCGTTTACGGTTGTTTGGCTTGATTCCGTCACATCAATATCGGTACAACCTATGATCACTGCTGACGCCAGCATCATCATGCATACGCTCGTTGAAACCGGTGCTTTGGTGTATTTCATGGTAAATCTCCTGTTTTTGTTATG
>SKNL01000034.1 GCA_007120555.1 Balneolales bacterium | reverse complement strand
CGTCAGCAGTGATCTGTCGTCAGCAGTGATCCATCTGCTGCTCAGCCGCTGTCAGACCCGCGCGGTCACTTTGGCGACCATGCCGGGATACCATTCGTAATAGGTATCATCCTCTATATGACGGCGGATCTGTTCCATCAGCCACAGGTAAAACGTCAGGTTGTGAGCCGTTGCAAGCTGTATCCCCAGGATTTCACCGGCACGGAACAGGTGATGGAGATAGGCCATGGTATGCCCGGTGCACAGATCGGAATGAAATCCATCGTCCGCCGGAGCGAAATGCGTCTTCCATCGGGCATTCCTGACATTTATTATGCCGTTACGGGTGAAAAGCATGCCATTGCGGGCATTGCGGGTAGGCATGACGCAGTCGAACATGTCCACCCCCCGCGCCACCGATTCCAGCAGATCACCGGGCGTGCCGACCCCCATCAGGTAGCGCGGTTTGTCACGCGGCAGCAGATCGGTGCTGATGTCAGTGATTTCATACATGTTTTCCACCGGTTCGCCGACGCTCAATCCCCCGATGGCCATGCCGTCAAAATCCATGCCGGACAGCACTTCCGCCGAGTTGCGGCGAAGATCAGGGTATATGCCGCCCTGACAGATGCCAAACAGGAACTGGCGGTGTCCGTAGCGGGCGGAGCTCTGCTGGAATGCCCTGAGGCATTCACCGGCCCAGCGGTGGGTAAGCTCGAGTGACTTGGTCACATAGGATACTTCCGCCGGGTAGGGCGGACACTCGTCCAGGGCCATCATGATGTCTGAGCCTAAAATGCGCTGCGTTTCGACAACCTGAGCCGGTGTGAACTTGTGCGGGGAACCGTCCAGATGGCTCTTGAAGACAACGCCGTCCGCTTCCACCTTGCGGATGTCGGACAGGGAAAAGACCTGATATCCCCCCGAGTCGGTCAGCAGGGCCCCGGGCCAGTTCATGAACGCATGGAGTCCGCCGGCCTGTTCCATGATGCCGGTGCCGGGACGCAGATACAGGTGGTAGGTGTTGCCCAGGATGATGGGCGCATTGATTTTTTCGGTCAGGGTGGCCGTATCGACCGCCTTCACCGTGCCCGCCGTTCCAACGGGCATGAAGATCGGAGTGGGAATGGTGCCGTGGCCGGTGTGCATTTCCCCCCGGCGGGCTTTGCCTTTCGACGTTTCTTTTATGAGACGGAACACGTTATATTGTACGGTTACTGAAGTATTTGTGACTGTAATGATGCTCAATATAACGAGTCGCCGACGTAACCTGTAACCGTATCCTCTTTTTTTGTTGTCCCGGATAACATTGCTTCCGCATCTGTTGCAACAACCCATGTAAATACAGTTTCTAAAGCTATTGATTTGGATAAAGCCAGGGAAATAATCAGTACCATCGTCAGTGATTTCATCTTTCTGATACTGGCATGGTACATCTTTTACTATATCCGGTTTGAACTGGAGTGGATGAGCGCCCCCTCGGGCATCGGACCTTACAGCCTGTTTGTGCCCGGAGCGGTGATATCGTTGTTCTGGATTGCAATATTCGGCATATTCGGCCTGTACCGCCATCTTTATCTGATATCACGCTTCGACGAAATCATCAGGGTCGCGAAAATCACTATCATTGGTACGCTTATCCTCTTCTTTGTGCTGTTTATCGATGCGCTCGGATGGACTTCGGACAATCTCCACCAGGCAAAATGGGTTACGCTGACCTACTGGCTTGTTGTACTTGGATGCGTATCCACCAGCCGCTTTATCCTCCGGACCATCCAGAAACATCGTGCCATCCGGGGTCAGGGGCTGCACCGCGCGTTCATCGTCGGCACCGGCCCGGCTGCATTATCCGTGCACGAAAATCTGAACCGTCACCGTACTTCCGGGATGAATGTAATCGGTTTTCTGAGCCTGAACGGTACGGAACCCGATGAGGTCAGGGTGGACAGGGAGATGGTCATCGGATCGATCAATGAGATAAAAGAGCTGATTCTGGATCACAAGGTGCAGGAGGTCATTGTAGCGCTGGAGCAGGAGGAGCGGGACAATCTGATCACCATTCTGGATCAGATCGATATTCCGGACGTATCGGTCAAGATCCTGCCCGACTTCCACCAGATGATCACCGGACTCAACCAGACCAACCAGATCTTCGGGCTGCCGCTGATCGATGTGATGCCGGATCCGATGCCGACGTGGGAAAAGTTCATCAAGCGCCTGATGGATATTGTCCTGTCGCTGGTGATACTGATCCCGGCCATTCCGCTGATGCTGCTCATCACCGCGCTCATCCGCACAACCTCCCAGGGGCCGGCCATTTTCCGGCAGAAACGGGTTGGCAAATATGACAGGAGCTTCACCATGTACAAATTCCGGACCATGTTCATCGATGCCGAGAAGGAGAGCGGGCCTGTTTGGGCCACCGACAACGATCCCAGGATCACCCCGGTCGGCTACTGGCTGCGCAAACTACGGCTGGATGAGCTGCCCCAGTTCTTCAATGTGCTGAAGGGGGACATGAGCCTGGTTGGGCCTCGTCCGGAAAGGCCGTATTTTGTGGAACAATTTAAAAAGAAAATACCGCTCTACTCCAGGCGATTGCGGGTCAGACCGGGCATCACCGGCTGGGCGCAGGTTAAGTGGAAATACGATGAGAGCCTGGAAGATGTAAAGGAAAAGACGAAATACGATCTGTTCTATGTTGAGAACATATCGCTGAAAATGGATTTCAAGATCCTGATCAATACCATTATGACCGTATTAAAAGGAAAGGGGCAATAGGCATGAGTCAGCAAAATGAATCACAGGGCAGGGACACCCTGATTATCATTCCCACATATAATGAAGCGGAAAATATCGTCAAACTCATTCCTCATCTGCTCGGACTGGAGGAACCGGTGGATATACTGGTCGTGGATGACGGTTCACCGGACGGGACAGCGGCATCGGTGAAGAAGTTGCAGGAAAAATACGGTGACCGGGTCCATCTCATTGAGCGTTCCGGCAAGCTGGGGCTGGGCACCGCTTATGTAACGGGTTTTCACTATGCCCTGGAGCGGTCCTATCAGTATATCTGTGAGATGGATGCCGATTTTTCGCATGATCCGGATGATGTCCCAAGGCTGATTCGCGAAGTCAAAGAGGGGAACTGCGACGTGGCCATCGGTTCACGCTACATCAAGGGCATCAGCATCATCAATTGGCCGCTGTCGCGGCTGATACTGTCCTATACGGCCAACCTGTACGCGCGGGTCATAACGGGACTGCCGGTCTACGACACCACGGCCGGTTTCAAGTGCATTGCCCGCAAGGTTCTGGAAAAAATAGACTTGAACAAGATCAGATCGAATGGATATTCGTTTCAGATTGAAGTACATTTCCGTGCATACAAAGCCGGATTTACCCTGAAAGAGACCTCCATCATCTTCCGCGAACGAACGGAAGGGGTTTCCAAAATGTCAAAAAAGATTGTTTTCGAGGCCGTCTGGATGGTTTGGGTTCTCAAAATTCGCAGTATATTTGGCGTCCTTTAGCGGATGGATCCGGCTGCCGGCAAGGTTGCGGATGCACCTGCCCGAAATGACACATGAGTGATACAGACGTATGAATTATCTTGATTTTGAAAAACCGATCATTGAGCTGGAAAAGAAGATCTCCGAGCTCAGTGAGTTGAATATTACCGACGACAACGTGCTGCTGCCCGAGATTGCGCGGCTGCGTGAGCGTGTAGAGGAGCTCAGGGCGTCCATTTTCTCAAACCTGACCCATTGGCAGCGGGTGCAATTGGCACGCCATCCCGACCGGCCCTACACACTGGATTACGTCTATAACATCATGGAGAACTTTGTGGAGCTTCATGGGGACCGCAGCTTCAGTGACGACAAAGCCATTGTCGGGGGATTTGCCACTTTTGAGGGCCGTTCCGTCATGGTAATCGGGCATCAGAAAGGCCGCGACACCAAAAGCCGCAAGTACCGCAATTTCGGCATGCCCAACCCGGATGGATACCGCAAGGCGCTGCGTCTCATGAAAACGGCAGAGAAGTTCAGCGTGCCGGTCATCACCTTGCTCGATACCCCGGGAGCATTCCCGGGCCTGGAAGCGGAGGAGCGCGGCCAGGCCGAGGCCATTGCCCGAAACCTCCGCGAAATGGCTCTGCTGAAAGTGCCGATCGTCACCATCGTGATCGGGGAAGGGGCCAGCGGCGGCGCGCTCGGCATTGGCATGGGCAATGAAGTGTACATGATGGAAAACACATGGTATTCGGTCATCTCGCCGGAGTCCTGCTCTTCCATCCTGTGGAAAAACTGGGATTACAAGGAACAGGCTGCCCGTGCGCTGAAACTCAGTGCCCAGGACCTGATCAAGCTGAAGGTCATCGACGGCATCATCAAAGAACCCCTGGGCGGTGCGCATCGTGACTATGCCGCTGCCGGCAAAGCCATACATGATCAGCTTGCCGAAAGCCTGGACCGCCTGTCCAAAATGTCTCCCGAAGAGCTTAAAATGCACCGCATCGAAAAATATTCGAACATGGGTGCCTGGGAGGATACCTCAAAATAATCAGATGTTCCCGGACCGATCCCCCATCCTCACCTATTCCATGACGCTTCGCAGCCGGTACAGCGAAACCGACAAAATGGGGGTGGTCTATCACAGCCGTTATCTGGAATATTTCGAGGTGATACGCACGGAGTTCATCCGCGCTGCGGGCCTTCCCTATGCCGGGATGGAGCAGGACGGGGTGATGCTGCCGGTGGCCCGGGTGGATATCCGCTACAAGCGCCCCATCCGCTATGATGAGCTGATGGAGGGACAGCTGTTGATTTACGACGAACCGACAGTCAAACTGGTCACATATTACGATATCCGTCCGGCCGGCGCCCCGTATCCATCAGTGCTCGGCAAGGTGGAACTGGTATTTGTGGATATGGCCACGCGCCGGCCCATCCGGGTTCCCGGATCTTTCCTGAAAAAAATTCACGATTATGCAAAAATGGCCTGAACATGTGCAGCGTATCGTGTCCCTGGCACTCGAGGAGGATATGGGTTCCGGCGACATCACCACCAATGCCATATACAGTGGCAGTGAAACCGGATCTGCGATGCTGGTGTCCCGGGAGGAAGGGGTGCTTGCCGGCATCGGCCTGGCTGCGTTCATACAGCACGTAGTCAGTGAAGAAGTCACGTTTGAAACCGTCCTGCAGGATGGGGACCGGTTGTCGCCCGGCATGGTCGTTGCCCGGCTGCACGGCCCTCTGGCACCTGTCCTGAGTGCGGAACGCACCCTTCTCAATTTCCTGCAGCGCATGTGCGGCATTGCATCACTGACCCGCCGCTACGTGCGTGAGCTTGAATCCACGAACACCCGCATCCTCGATACCAGGAAAACGGCTCCCGGACACCGCCATCTCGACAAACTGGCCGTGCGTGCCGGGGGCGGGACCAACCACAGGATGTGTCTGGACGACCGGTTTCTGATTAAGGAGAATCACATCCGCATGGCAGGCGGCATCGGTAAAGCGGTTGACCTGTGCGCCTCCTACAGGAAGCGGTACGCTCTTAAAGCCGGTATCGAGATTGAAGTGACCTCTCTGGCGGAACTTCAGGAAGTGCTTGATCGCGGGGGCGTCGATTATGTGATGTTCGATAACATGAGGCTTGACGAAATGCGCGAGGCGGTGCGCTGCGTGGATGGACGGTTCCTGACCGAGGCATCCGGGAATGTCACCCTGGAGCGGCTTCGCGATATTGCCGGCACCGGGGTGGATTTCATCTCCGCCGGTGCGCTCACCCATTCGGTGAAAGCGATGGATATTTCGCTGCTGCTGAAATGACCGGAAACAGGGATCTCTCCTCCGGATCCGGATTGCATCCGCTCCTGTATTACGTTGTACTGCCTGCAACGCTGTTTTTTGCCGTCGTTGCCTGGAGCCCGCCTTTTTTCCACAGCAGTCTCCTTGAGTGGCATGAGAGCTGGCAGCGGCTGCTTTTCTCGAGGATCTGCCACCAGCAACTGGATCGCACGTTTACTGTTCAGGGAATACCACTGGCGGCTTGCAGCCGTTGCATCGGCATTTATTCGGTCCTGCCCGTTGCCCTTGTCGTTTTTTCGTTTTTTTTCACTGTCCAGAACAAGGCAAAACCTTATATTGTCGGAATGTTTGCAACGGTATCTTTGATTGTGATCGTGGATGGAGCTGCCAATCTGTTTCAGTTGTGGCAGTCTACGGATCTCATCAGGTTGCTGACAGGCGTTTTTTGGGGCGTGGCGACCGCACTGCTTCTGGTCATTGCCCTGACACACCGTGATATTTAAACTGGAGGTCAACAGCATGGAACCCGATCAAAAAAAGAGTTATTGGAGTGCTTCTGTAAAAGCAGGGGTGGTTTTCGGATTTGTCGTCTTTCTGGTATCCACCATCGGCAGCTATATCACCATCCACTCCGAACCTACCGGGAATCTGCTCAGTGGCACCATTCTGGCATCCCTGGTCGGCTGCCTGATTGCAATTTTCGGAGGGGTGCTTGCGGTGAAATTTTACATAAACGATTACGGTGCGGAGATGAAAATCGGCCAGGGAGCGGTTATCGGTCTGATGACCGGGATCGTGATGGCAGTTGTTTCGCAGATTCTTGCCCTGATATGGCCTGTGATCGACGGTGCGTTCATTGAGAACCTGCAGGCCGCCCTTATCGCCAATATCGAGCTTTCCCAGCAGATTCCTGATGCTCAGAAAGAGGATATGATCGATGGCATCTATGCACAATTCCAGAATTTCTACTCAGTCGGCAACATCCTCCAGGGCTTTCTGATGGGTGTCGTCACATACGGACTGCTGAATGTGCTCAGCGGCCTTCTGGCCGCCAAGTTCATGGGCAGGACTCCGCAGCCGGAACTGTAACATTCATTTGAGTATCCATGTCTGAAATTTCCTCCGGCAGCAGCCAGGACCATCCCCGGCGGGACAGGTCCGGCGATCTGCCTTCTTCAACTGACAACGACACTCCAACCGGATATCTTCACGAGCAGAGCTGGGCCGAGCGCAACGGATTTCCGTTATGGCTCATGGCGTTCATATGGCTGATCATATCGTTTCTATTGTTCCAGCTGGTGGGCACCGCTGCCACCGTGATCTATTTGCTGGCGGTGAGTGACGATCCGGTGGCGTTTGACACGGCCATGCTGCTGGAACATCTGGACGTGCTGTTCATCGCGAATTCACTGAGTCAGATCCTGTTTCTCGCAGTGGCAACCTGGCTGGTTACCGGACTCCTGACCACGGGCAGCCGATCAACCTTTTTGCGCCTGAAAGCCGACAGCCGCACGGTGCCCGTGATCCTGCTGACGGCCCTGCTGATCGTCGTAATGCAGCCGCTGGTCTGGCTGCTGTCCTGGCTGAACGCGCAATTTCCATTCAGCGACGGTTACATGATGTTCGAGGAGAGCCAGATTGAGATGCTTAAGAATTTTCTGACCGGTGACCATGTCGTGCTGCTTACGCTGATCCACGTGGCTCTGGTTCCCTCGGTCTGTGAAGAGGTGCTCTTCCGGGGTTACTTCCAGCGCGCCATCGAGAAAACGTGGGGAATCTGGGCGGCCATCATCATTGGGGGGCTTCTGTTCGGAATCTATCACATCCGGCTTACGCAGATCATTCCGCTGGCCGTGATCGGAATGCTTCTGGCATGGATCGTCTGGAAGTCCGGCAGCCTGTACCCCGCCATGGCCGGTCACTTTGTGAACAATGGCGGAAGCGTCATTGTGGCATCCCTGTATCCCGAATACATGACGGAGCAGATGACGGCGACGGAATTTCCATCCATATGGCTCTTGTTGATAAGCCTGGGAGCCACTATTATGCTGATACGCGCCATAAACCTAAAATCCAAGCGGGAATAATCCATGTTCAGTGATAAAATGAAACCAGATGAGGTCGATAACTGGAAGTGTGTATACGAAACCAGTATCGAGAGCGAAGCCGGTCTTGTTCAGGCGTTCCTGAAAGACCAGGGGCTGGAATGCGAGGTATTATCAAAGAAAGACAGTGCCTATACCGT
>SKNL01000242.1 GCA_007120555.1 Balneolales bacterium | reverse complement strand
GTGGATTCCGGGTTGTAAAGCAGACGATGCAGGAATCAAAAACCAGATCTCTGATTGGTAAGGTCGATGAATTTCTGATTATAGAAAAAGTCGAAAATGTGTTGTTCTTTGACTCGTACATACTGTTCTGCCTGAAAAAATCTTTTAGTGAAAATCGATAACAGCGCTTCTTGAACATCTTCATAAAAACTGGCGGGTGGTAACGGAATAACCCCTCAGAACCACCAGCAAACCATCCAATCAGAGATAAATCGAAGATGTGACTGTTTACATCAACTGTAATGCGTCCTTTTCGTGACACCAGGTACCGGGAGGTCGTTTCGCCGGGATTACTTAGTTGTACGATGTATCCGGCAATCGGGCGAAAGACACTACTTTATTCAACCGATACTTCGGTATATAATATAATGCAAAAATCCGAACTATGACACTTTTTGTTACTTAAGGCCGCCGGCGCGCCGGCATATCCGGATTATTCTGCAATCCGCCGGATCCGGGCACCCACGGCGTTGAGTTTGTTTTCAAGTCTTTCGTACCCCCGGTCGAGATGGTACACCCGCAGCACCTCTGTCTCACCCTGCGCCGCAAGTCCGGCCATGACCAGGCTGACGCTTGCACGCAGGTCGGTGCTCATGACGGATGCCCCCTTCAGTTGCGAGCGTCCGCGAATGACCACTATGTTGTCGCGGCGTTCCAAGTCGGCACCAAGCCGGACCAGCTCCGGCACATAGCTGAACCGGTCCGGATAGATGTGATCGGTGACCGTCGATTTTCCGCCGGCCAGTGTCATCATGGTGGCCCATTGCGCCTGCAGGTCGGTGGGGAATCCTGGATATATGGCTGTTTCGATGGAAACGGGGGGAATCCGGTCGGCCGCACGCACCCGGATGGTATCACCGGTGATCTCCAGTCCCGTCTGCAGTTTTCGAAACGTGTCGGTGAAGGAGCCGAGGTCGCTTTCCAGCGTATTCTTCAGGGTTACATCGGAGCCGGGAAGCATCGCGGCAGCGATCATGAACGTACCTGTTTCGATACGATCGGGTGTGTTGCTGATCGTGCCTGCCCGGATGCTGTCCGTGCCTTCAATGGTGATGACCGGCGTGCCGGCACCGGAAATCCGCGCCCCCAGGGTATTCAGGTTCTCGCAGAGGTTGACCACGTCCGGTTCCATGGCGGCATTCCGGATCACAGATCGGCCCTTGGCCCTTACGGCAGCCAGTACCAGGTTTACCGTTGCACCGACACTGCTGGGCGACATGGTAAACGACCCGCCGGGGAGCCGGTCATTCGGTGCCCTGGCGATCACATATCCGCCATCCATCTCAATCTCCGCACCGAAAGCGCGGAATCCTTCGAGATGCAGGTTCACCGGCCGCGGGCCCCATGCGCAACCGCCGGGAAGCGAAACCCGGGCATGGCCCGCAGCACCCAGCAGGGCCCCGGTCATGTAGAACGAAGCGCGCATCTTGCGGACCAGGTCGTAAGGCGCAACGTAATTGTCCATACTGGTCGGATCAATAGTCAGTTTCTGCTCCTCCTTGTCGTAGCTTACTTTGGCGCCGGTTTCGGCAATTACCTTGTTGAACGTAAAAATGTCGTTCAGGATGGGGACATTGTTGATGGTGACCGGACCGTCAGCCAGCAGTGCTGCGGCCATGAGCGGGAGTGCGGCATTTTTGGATCCGCTGATGGTCATGGTGCCGTTGAGGGGTGTTCCTCCCCGGATAAGAAATTTGTCCAATGGTACGTCTTTTAAGTGTTATCGTTATATGTGTTGGTCCCGGGCCTTCACCGGGTTTCCGTCCCCGATTTCTGTCTCAGGTCCCTGTCTCACCCATGCTGCTGTCTGACGGGGTATGGCGGATGGTGACCAGGACCTGGTGCTTTTCCACGGAGGATCCGGTCCGGCAGTGTATGGCATGTATCCGTCCGTTCCCGGGAGCGCGCAGTTCGTTTTCCATCTTCATGGCTTCCAGTATGACAAGCGGATCGCCCGCGTTCACATCGCCGCCTTCATCCACCAGTATCTGCAGCACCTTGCCGGGCATGGGAGCGGTCATGCGGATCTCACCGGTTCCAGGGCCCGTATTGAACCCCATTTCACTGAGCAGCTGCTGTATCTCATCCTTGACGTGCGTGCGGTAGAGTTTTCCGTTAACCTGAAAAAGAAGATAACCGTTGGGTTGCCGTTCCAGAAGTTGCACATGGTAGTTGCCCGTACCGGTCCGCAAGTGATACTCTCCTCCGCCAAAATCTTTCCATTCATAGGGATAGGGGTGACCATCCAACTCAGCGATATGCTGTTCCGGATGATAGGTGATCTGGTATTCGGTGTCAGCCGATATGACCTGTCTGTTCATCTGTTTATAATTTTTGATTCAATAGGTCAGATAGAATGTCCATGACGATTATAATCATGCTTCTGTGTGACGGGTTGCCGCAGGAGGATATGTTTGCAGATATGTCATGCACGGGGGCTGCCCTGAGGCCTCATGGCTCCAAGACCCGATTTGGTAGCCCTGTAAAAAAAGGACTCCGGATTGTCATTGTCGAAATGTCGCACTTTTGTGCCAACAGTGCCACCATCACTTTCGAACACCTCGATCATGTTTTTATGCATGAGTGTGATCAGGTCGTCGCGGACCTCACCCGGGGAAAGGCCGGTTTCCTGGCGGATGTGGTGGTAGGACTCGGCATAGATCAGAAGCTGCAGGATCTGCCGTTGGCTTTCAGTGATTTTGGACATGGGCTTGTCTCGCTTTATTTGAGTTTGATGTCGCCATACGTAATCAGGTTCCAGCGGTTATCATAAATGAAAAGCCGGTGGAGCCCGTCGTTCCTGCTACGGGCATTGCTGTAGTTTCTGCCCGGATCAAATTCTGCGGGGTAGATATTGAATATCAGTGTACCGAATTCAAGCGGGCTTCGGTCATGAATATAGTGGGTGATCATGGAACGCTCATCGAACATGTCAAAGTAGGAAATGGCCCGCAATCCGTTTACCGTACCTATTCCGGTCACTATCAACTCAATTCTGACCGGCTCTCCCCGGGTGGGATTCGGATGCGGCGGGACCTGTACATCCACAAATCCCTGGAACATGGGACCGATGCGCCAGTCGTCTTCATCACGCCGGACCACTTCGCCGTTGGGCGTGGTTTCCGTGTAATTTTGCGGTGTGCGATAGGCCTGCTGCTCGAAATCGACCTGATCCTGGCTTCGTGAGCATCCGGACAGCAGGATGACCAGCAGGGTCAGTGCCGGCAGGGCCGGTTTCAGCAGGAGCGACCGGTTCACCAAGGCAGGCCAGCCGGCAACCGTGCTGAACCCATTCCGGATTCCGCTGCGTCCGGTCAGAAATCCCACCGGTGTTGATATGCGTTCATTTGCTGACTTCATCTTTTTAAAAACGGTTGTCTTCCGGGAACCTTTTCTTCTCCTTTTTCGTGAATTAATGTGTAATTTCCATGTTCTGCCGTATGCACGGATATCTTGCAACGTTAAAATAACGAATTATGCTGGAAGTAATTGGCATCAGCAACTGCGATACGATAAAAAAAACAAAGGAATGGCTTTCCGAAAAGGGTATATCCTACTCTTTCCGGGATGTGAAAAAGGATCCGCTCAGTCCCAACGAACTGGCAGAAATGGTCATGCGGACAGGGCTTGATACCCTGGTCAATCGCAAGGGCCGCAAATGGAAAATGCTGGGCCTGCAGGACAAGGAACTCAGCGATAATGACCTGTTCGAGGTGTTGCTCGAGCATCAGACCATGATCAAACGTCCCGTCCTGCGCAAGGGGGAAGCAATCATGGTTGGGTTTGATGAAGATGCACTGCAAAATTTTATTGAAGGAGATTCCTGATGCGTTATCACCTCCCGGCCGGATTGCTGCTTCTGGCATTATTTGTTGTGATGTTGGCGGTCAGAGGAGAGACCGGCGACGGACCGGATGTCCATGCTGTACCGGGCGCGACGGTGGGGGCTGATGCCGTGGAAAACCCACATGGCCGCATGGCAGGCAACCCGAATCCGGACATACATGAACTCATAGATGCCGACGAAAAGTTCACATACGAGGTACGCTATGGGTTTCTGCGTTTGGGCAATGTATACGTCTATCTGAAAGGAGATACGGTTCATCGTGGCACGGAGGCAGTCCATATGGTCACCGAAATGATATCCAACAGAAGGATTCCCCTGGTCGGACATCGTGAGCATCGATATCACAGTTTCATGGCGGTCAATGACACCATACCTTATGGACTGCGGTTCTGGCACGACTCCATACACGATGAACGGATGGAGCGTTATCTGTTTGACTTCGATTATGAAGCGGGGTACGTGTACAGCTACGAAGATGGTGAGCTGATTGATACGCTGGATCTGGACCAGCCGGCTGATGGCGGTCCGGGCGTAATGTACTATTCCCGGTTATTTGCGGGGACGGACCAGGAGAGGGCATACCCGATCTTTATTGACCATGACCAGTCCGAAGTCCTGATGAACTTCTCTTCGGAGAGCGTATCCTACAACTCAAAGGCTTTTCCGGACAGGGAAATCAGGGCTTATACTATGGATGGCTACGCCGGTTTCGACGGACCTTTCGGTTTTTCCGGCGAGTTTACAGCTTATTTCATGGATGATGAGCTGCGGATACCGCTTGAAGCGCGTGTTTCCATCTGGGTCGGCAGCGTTCGGGTGCGCCTCGCGGAATATGAGCGACTGAACTGATCCTGTTCCATATGGGTTATTCCACCTGAGCAACCGGACTGACACTGCCATTGATACAGCAACAGAGCCTGCAACAAAGTTGGCAACAAAGCCTGCAACAGAGCAGGCAGTTGTCGTGGCGACATCTTATCCAACACTATTACCGAATGAACCGAACATGACAGCCTCCGGCTGACACACAGGAGCATGATCCTATCATGTCATGTGAGATCATTCTGACCTTATGAATCGAAATGATATAAACAGATGAACGTTTTTTTTAAACAGCTGCCCCATGCGAAAGGACTTGCATTGCCGGCTTATGCCACTCCGGACTCGGCGGGACTCGACTTGCGGGCGGCGCTGGAAGAGCCGATAGTTCTTGAGCCGGGAAGACGCGCTCTTGTACCGACGGGTCTGCAGATGGCGTTGCCGCAGGGATACGAAGCGCAGATACGTCCCAGGAGCGGACTGGCCTTCCGCCATGGCATCACCATGCTCAACACGCCCGGGACCATTGATTCCGACTACCGGGGGGAAGTAAAAGTGCTGGCTGTCAACCTGGGTGATGAGCCGTTTGAATTCAGGCACGGTGATCGCATCGCGCAGATGGTGATCGCGCCCGTGATCCGGGCCGCAATACAAGGCGTTGAGGAGCTTCCGGCTTCGGTGCGGGGTGAAGGAGGATTCGGAAGCACAGGAACACATTGAACAGATTGGCACCATATCTGACCCTGCTCAGGGAAAATCATCAGTTCCGCAGGGTCTGGCTGAGCCAGATCATATCCAACTTTGGTGACTGGTTTGGGGTGATTGCCGTGTTCACGATCATACTCGATTTTTCCGATTCCGAGTTTCTGCTGGGACTGGTAATCATTCTCAAGTTTGTCTCTTTTGCCGCGCTGTCGCCTTTCGCAGGGTATGTGGCCGACCGGTTTGACCGTCGCATGCTTATGCTGTTGTGCGATTTCGGTCGCGGGGCAGTGGTGTTGAGCTTCCTTTTTGTGCGGGATCCGTCCCTGCTGTGGCTGGTCTACATGCTCACAGCCATGCAGATGGGATTTGCGGCAGTGTTCGAGCCGGCCAAGCAGGCGTCGATACCCAACATCACTACCGGTGACGATCTGGTCAAGGCCAACATCATATCCAACCTGTCCTGGAGCGTCATTTTTACGACGGGTATGGGCATTGGCGGCCTGGCAACGGCATGGCTGGGCACTGATGCCGTTTTCGTGATCAACGGGACCGGCTACATCCTGTCGACCTGGTTCATCTTCCGTGCCACCATACCGCATGCCCGGGACGAGGAGACCATGCTGTCACTGCGCAACCCGGTCCGGGGCATCATCGACGGGTACCGGTTTATTTTCTCCAATACACATATCCTGCGTCCCGCCCTGGCCAAGGGGACCATCACGTTTTTCATGGGAGCCCTGGTGTACATGCTGATACTGGTTTCGGAGGAGATACTGATGCTCGGAAGCATCGGACTGGGATTGCTCTACTCCGCCCGCGGATTGGGGACGGCGGTCGGACCTGTGCTGATTCGCCGGTTCTTCAGCGATGAACGCCGTTGGGTGATGATGATGGGGCTGGCCATGATCTCGGTCGGCACGTTATACCTGGTTATCGGGTCTCTGGAAGTGATATGGGTGATGCTGGCCCTGGTATTCGTGGCACATACGGCTTCCGGCGCCAATTGGGTCATGAGCACCGTCCTGTTGCAGAAACGTTCGCCCGATGCGTTCCGCGGACGCATCTTCAGCTCCGAATGGCTGCTGTTCACGATCTCGCATGCCACATCGGTGACCATTGCCTCACTGGTCATGGAATACGACCTGCTCACCCTGCGTCAGGCCATCTGGCTGTTTGCGGCCGGACTGGTTATCGCCGGTTCGACCTGGCTGCTGGTTGTGGCCAGAAAGGAGGCGCGATGGAACCGGTTGAAAAAAATGCAGACCGTGCGCCGGGAGTGGGGCAGGGAGCATGTCGCCCAGCACTAGGGCACATTGCCGGCTCGAAACGGATCCATCAGCCTGAGAACACATCCATCGTGTTCAGAATGGATTGTTCACCAGGACATGTGCAGAAACGGGAACAGTGCATCAACTCCGGAAGAGGACAGAAAAAAAAGCATGGACAGGAAGGCTTGGACAGAATTAAAAAAGCAGCCAGGCAAGGTGACCGGCCATAGCCTGGCTGCCGGAGTTCATGAGCAGTAGATGTATCGTGCTTTGTAACGTACTACTTGTTGATGCTTTTAAAGGTACTACTTGTTACAACTTATGAGTTGTTGCTTGGTTCTGCTTTGCGTGGTACTACTTGTTGCTTCTTTAAGAGGTACTACTATGAAAGGAACTACATTAATTAGCCTTCTGTAGATGCTAATTACTAAAAGGAGTGGCAAAACGGCAGATTGTTACAAAAAAAATTATTCTGCACCAAGTACCTTGGCTTTTCGGGCGGCCTCATCGACGGCTTTGATCATGGTGACGCGGATACCGCCCTCTTCCAGTTTGAGCAGTCCGTCTATGGTACATCCGGCCGGTGTTGTTACATGATCTTTCAGAATGGCCGGATGCTGGTTGGTTTCGGCCACCATGCGCGCCGCCCCGAGGCAGGCCTGGGCTACAAGAGCCGTGGACACATCGCGCGGAAGGCCGCATTTGACGCCGCCTTCGGCCAGTGCTTCGATAACGACATAGATGAAGGCCGGACCGCTGGCACTCAGCCCGGTCACGGCATCGAAGTATTTCTCGTCCAGCACCATGGTTTTGCCAACGGCGCCGAAGAGTGCTTCTGCAAACCGGATCTGATCCCCGTTGGTTTTGTTGCCCGAAGCCAGAACGGTCATTCCGGCCCCGATCTCACAGGGGGTGTTGGGCATGGCGCGGATGACCGGCAGGGGAAGCACCAGGGCTTTTTGAAGCTGCGCAATCGTGAAGCCGGCCATGATCGAGATCACGAGCTGTTCAGCGTTGATGGACTCACGGATTGAGGCAATGACCTTTGGGGCGATCTGAGGCTTGACGCAGAGCAGGATGATGTCGGCATCACGAACCGCATCCGCATTGACTGTGGATCCTTTTACGCCAAATTTCTCTTTGAAATGGGAAATGCGGGAGTCGTGTTTGGCCGTGACGTAAAGCTGCTCTTTCTTGAGCGTGCCGGTGGAAAGCAGTCGGGTGACCAGTGTTTCACCCATCTTTCCGGCACCGATGATGGCGATTTTTTTTCCTTTCAGCATGGCGAAGAATCTAGGCAGGTGTGTGAATCTGTTTGAGTGATTTCAGGACCTGATCGCCCATGGCGGAGGTCGACAATACTTTGCGGGCGTGGCGGCTCATGTCCTTGCAATTAAATCCATTGTCCAGCACATGGCTGATAGCCGATTCGAGGTCGCGGGCTGCTTCTTCGTGATTAAGCGAATAGCGGAACATCAGGGCCACCGAAGCCAGTGTCGCCAGCGGATTGGCGAT
>SKNL01000044.1 GCA_007120555.1 Balneolales bacterium | reverse complement strand
TCTTGTCCGGTAGTTGACGTATATTTGGATATGGCATTGCCAGAAACTCTCCACTGAAGAAAATCGCGATACCTATGAAACAGGAAGAAAAGGAAGCGTTACTTGAATACCTTGTACAGTTTTCCAACATTGAAAAACGATTCCCGCTCTTTCAGGGAGTTGCAGATCCGGAGGCGGTTGCCGATTTCATCGGTATAGATGCCGAAAATTTCAGGAAAATACGGGAAGGGTTTGATCAGCACGCCCGACAGGCCGCCGAGGAGATCCTAAAGGATGAAAGCATGATGGCATTGGCCGAAAAATTGCCTTTCAAGGCGAGTGATACCATTGCAGTCATCGGGGACAGCATCACGGACGATCGTCAGAGCTGGTTCCATATCATGAGAAATCTGCTGGACCTGGTAATCCCGAAAGTCAAGATACGCTACATTGATGCCAGCATCAGTGATTCGCTTTCTGCAGATGCCCTGAGGAGGCTGGAACGTGACGTCCTGGCGAAGAAGCCGGATTGGGTATTTGTAGCGTTGGGAAGCCAGGATGCCCAGCGCTTGCACCTGATACCGGGCCGGACGCTGGTATCCATAGCTGAATTCTGGGAAAACATCAACGCCATTGAATCGGCGATTCTCCAAAACTGCAAGAAT
Organism: Balneolales bacterium; assembly: GCA_007120555.1. Lineage (GTDB taxonomy): Bacteria > Bacteroidota > Rhodothermia > Balneolales > Natronogracilivirgulaceae > SKNL01. The sequence continues at coordinate 7,592 of SKNL01000044.1, read as the reverse complement.
CCGCCGATATGGGTCACACCGCCCCCCGTCATTCCGGAGCTGATGCAGCAAATGCCATTGCTCGATGGCGTATTGGACGAGCAGGATCTCAAAGATTTCAGGGAAGTAATAGCCGGAAAGACGGGATTTGTTGTGGATCCGGCCGGGGATCGTATGGGCGTGCCACCCAAGGAATGGAACTATTTGAATGATGGATACCGTCCCTCACTTGCTGGCAATATGGAGACGGTAAGGAGTATTATGAAAACAATGGGCAAAAATAAATAACGATGGGTTAAAAGAAATTGTGATTGTGTATGGGGGGAAGCTGATCAGAGAACGCACCTGCACCAGACATAAACCTCACCCTACCAGTTCATCTGAAATCGGGTGAACTCTATGCCAAGTTGTGCATGGGCGGACAAGGATCCTTGTCCATCACTTCTCATCGAATGCAGCAATACGGGATTCAGGAATCCAAGGGCGTACTGTTCGCTGTGTGAGCGGATCTCAAGGAGACCGGCCGGGTTCACTGTTCGCTGAGTGTATCCGTCGTAAAAATGATCTAGATTGCCCGCTGTGCTTAGTGCGAAAGCGTCCACCAATCCGAAAGCGAAGCCAACCCAAGCGCCCGCGCCGCTGCCGTACTGCAACCCTTTAAGAACATCGGAATCCCTGCTCATCAAACTGATGGCGACACCGACAATAGCTCCCGTGGTGGCACCGTAGAACGTATCCAGCAATACGATGGCACCGGTGGTATTCGCAGAGCTGAAAAGTCCGCTCACGTGATATCCGTAATCAGCGGTGGTGCGGGACATGTCATAAAAACCGGTGCCCAGACCGAAAATGGTACCCAGGCCGAGTCCAAACCGAAGGGGATATTCGTCGAACTCATTTTGCAATGCGATGGTAGCCCCGCCCAGTGCTGTTCCGGTTATTGCGCCATTAAGTGTGTTGATGGAGACGATTCGCAGCGTTTGGGAACTGGCTGGCTGAGCCACGGTTGCAAACAGTAAAAAGGTGGCAAGGACGGTGATGAGTTTCGTTTTTTGCATGATTATACCTTACATGTTTCCGATAGGGTGGCGGCGGACAGGAATGAATCGTGTTGAATTCGGTATGTTTTATTGAATTCGGTATGTTTTATTCACTTTTCATTTCACACGATTTTTGTACGACAATCTCTCAGCCCGCCGGTCAGGGATCTCCAAGTGTCACGGGCAATACTTTTCCATTCATGAAAGAATGGCCCTTGAGAGCAAAATCACCAACGAACTGCGCCATTTCGTCGGGTTTGACAGGGGCTTTCATGCCAGGGAATGCCGAGGAAAACATTTCGGTCTGAACTGCTCCAAGGCAGAGGCAGTTTACGGATATGTTTTCGTCTTTAAGTTCCGTCGCCATGCATTCGCTCCAGATGCTCAGTGCGCCCTTGGAGGTGCTGTAAGCCGACAATCCAGGGTATTTGGAGCTGCCCTGATATCCCCCCATGCTTCCAACAGTCACGATGTGGGCATTTTTGGCAAAGAACGGAAGCAAGGCTCTCAGGAGGCGGACCGCAGTAAGTACGTTCATATTCCACATGGCATTCCAGTCCTGGTCGGTCAAATCACGGAACGGTTTGTTGATCAAACCACCCGCATTATGAATCAGCGCGGAAATCTCAACGTTTTGGTCCCGAATATAATCGATGATCTTTTGAAGGGATGCTGCATCCAGCAGATCGCAGGCAACATAGTCAATCCGTCTGGTGTTGGTATTTTTGAGCTCATCGAGCAACTGTTCTGAACGAGCGGTGGCCAGGACCTGATGCTTTTGCCCGGCGAGATATCGGGCGGTGGCATGGCCGATCCCCCGGCTGGCACCGGTAATAAGAATGATTTTTTTTGACATCATGAGTGGTCTTTTATTTCCATGCAGGATTATGGATGGATTTCACGGGATGATTCCGTAAGACGGTCACAAGTCGCCGCCACCGGAGGCATCATACAGGTTTTGATTGGATAATACTCCGTTGTATCCGATCTGTATGGCAAAGATTGCGGGTCGTTTCAGTGCAGAGTCTTGATCGATACCGAGTTTGCCGAGCAACTGCTCTTTTCTGACAGCAAATGATCCCTGATGTTCTGCCTGAATGGGATCAGCTGGCGGAAGATCGATGCGTCGCGGGTCCACCGGGCGTCCATGCTCCCAGAACCGGAAGCAGAGATGCGGACCTGTTGCCAGTCCGGTTGCCCCTACATAACCGATGATCTGGCCCTGTTTTACCTGTGTTCCGGGACGCATTCCGTTAGCAAAGCGGGACATGTGCAGGTATCCGGTTTCATAAATGCTGTTGTGGCGGATACGGATGTAATTCCCGTTATTCCGGTCGTATCGGGCAACGGTGATGGTGCCGTCGCCGACTGCGCGGATGGGTGTGCCGACAGGTGCCGCATAGTCGGTCCCGTGGTGTGGCATGTTGCGTTTCAGCACCGGATGAAAACGACGGTTGGTGAAACGGGAACTGATGCGTGTATAATCCAGCGGTGCCGCCATGAACTGTCTTCTGAGCGAGTTGCCTTCCTCGTCAAAGTATTCATCTTGGCCATTCTGGCGGTAATGAAAGGCATGAAAATCCTGATTCCGGTGCGTGAAGATAGCGGCTTTGATTCTGCCGATCTCAGCGACTTCACCATCAATAAGCCGTTCTTCAAAAAGGACTTTGAAATGATCCCCCGGTTGTATTCTGTAAAAATCGACCTGCCATGCGTACACATCGGCAAGCCGGTGGGTGAGTTGAGGGTCGACTCCGATCTGACGCATGGTCTGGTAAAGGGAACTTGTGATACTGGCATCCACCAGCCGTGTCCTTATCTCAACCGGTTTATGATCCCTTTCCACAAAGATGGAATCCGCAAGATGGAAGCGTATGAACTCGGCGTTGTTATCCTCATACACCACAAATGCAACAGAAGCGGATCCGGCGCTGTCAGCCTTGCTGTAGATGTGCAACGGGCGTCCTGCACGCATTCGGCGCACGTCAAAAACACCGGAAGAGGCCCTGCTCAGATCATGAATATCTCCGGGTGCAAGTCCGTGACCCCGCAGTATGGCGGAAAGGGATTCATTCCGGCGTATGACATGCGTGGTAACGTCAAATGACTCGTCAATGCCGAAAGTATCAAGGCTGGGTTCCTCGGGGACGAGCTCAGATGCGGTTTCCACAACCGGGTCTGTCTTGTCACTGGTTTGCGCATGGTCAGCTTTGAACTCGCAAGCGGCTGCTGCCAGGAATAGCAATAGCAATAACGGCGTTAATCGGGTCATGAGTGATGAAATATACGAGTGAAGGACAAAACTCTGATAGTTAGCAATTATTTTAACCTTAAGCAATGATGATATCTATTTTGGGATGCATTCACACTGGCTGCAGACATGTCAGACATAACAGCATGCATGGTCAATTCATTCGGTTTCTTTGCAGCCGGGTTTCAAGCTGCCGTATCCACTGCTGCAGGCCGGGGAAGTCAGGTTGGATGGCATCTAATTCGCGAGCAGTTTCATAAGCGTCCTCCAGATCTCCGCTAAGCGCTTGCGCTCCCGAAAGATTGAACATGGCTTGGATATCATCGGGGTTGAACTCGAGTGCCTTTTTAAGTAAAGTGATGCCGCGCTGGTAGTTGCCGTCGTTGACCTCAATGGATCCGAGCATCCGTGCGGAATAGTTTGAAGGGTTGATCCGCCAGGCATTCTCAAAGTGTGGTCGCGCACGATCAAAGTCGTTCAGTACCTGAAGCAGCAGACGTCCGGCAAAGACATGCGGGGAGTGATTGTAGGGTTGATCTCTTATCAGGCCCTCATATTCCAGCAAGGCCGGCTCAAACTGACCTTGTTCCATGAAGTATTCTGCAATACTCAATTTGGCCTGGTCCCATCGCAAATTGGTGTGGACGACTTCAAAAGCCAGCTCATCGATCCGGTTTTCAGGTTCGTATGCTGCGGGATACCCGTCCGGGGACGGGCCGGTAACGAAGGGCCATCCACCCGTGAGAAGGCGGACCCTGTGGTAGGCGATGCGTTCATCCACCCCGGAAACCTTCATCCGGTCAAAGTATTCATCCCAGCTTCTGAGTGCCTGGTAATCTGCCTCATGGTCCAGGATACCGCTGGCTGCCACTGCCTCGTAAAAGGATTTTCCAATATGGAAATACCCGGTCCTGTTGGGATGCAAGTGTTCCAGCATAAGATCAAAGCCGATGATCCGGTTTTCGCTTTGTTCTCTCATGTCTTCATAGACCGGAACATAGACGGCACCATGTTTATCTGCCTTCTCACGGATGATTTCGTTGAAAACTTCGGGTGCGCGAAACTTGAGTGCGTCCAGATCTTTTGCGAACACAAAAAGTTCGTAGGCCCGGTCGTAATTGCCCTGCTGGTAATATCTTCGGGCCTGCTGGAAGACCTGCCGCGCGGGTGGATACTGCGGCGATTCGATGGAGACAAAAGGCTGCTGGTCACGGAGGTTGCTGGCAATGCTCGAGATGAAGACAGGGATATCCTGTTCGCGAAACCGCTGGAGGATCTTGTCCAGGTTGCTTTCAAACTGGTTTTTGCCGTACTCAAAAACCCGGCTGTCGAGCGTAATGGTCTGATCCTGGACCATGCGCTGCATCAGGGTCCCGTCTCTCGCCGGATGCGGTTCGCCGAGCAGTGAAGTTGCGATCCATTGTGAGAAAGAGGCGATGCCATCCCTCAGGAGCATGAACGTCTTCAACCGCTGCAGCTTGAGATAGGTGCGCACGAAACCGGGGAAGGCCCCGAACTGTTCGCTGGAGCCTACTCCAAGAGCTCCGTAAAACTCGTTGTGGCCGGTATAGATGAAAATGGCGTCCGGTTGCTGTTCCAGGATTTCCGGGATCTGGTCGTAGAGCGTATAGGAATTGACGGCGGATGCCCCCAGATTTATGACTTCGACCAGCCGTCCCGGCAGGATATCTTTGAGTGCATCAGCGGTAACCCTGGAAAAAGTGGCATTGAACCCGTACGGGTATCCCGCCGTTGAGGAACCGCCCATGGCAAATACCCGGAAGGAAGTGTCAGGTTTGTCCGTCAGGAAGGCATCATTGGAGAAACCGGGCAGGTTTCGGGTATTGAAGAAATAACGGGCGTTGAAATTCCGGTTGGCAAACCCGTATTCGCCTTCGAAGTATTCTTCCGGATATATGAACAGCCGGGTATCGCCGCGATAGTCGAGCAACCGCAGGGAGCCTTCCAGCAGGACAAAAAACAGCACCGGAATGAACAGTGCGGCTATGTAGAAAAGGGTTTTTTTCCGGCCGTCTTTTTGGGGAGCGATGGTGTCGAGGTATTCCTGCACCGCATTTCTGTCGGTTTTCAGCTCACGGGAGAGCTGTCCGGCGTTTTTATTGCGGTGATGATCACGGATGTATTTTTTTTGTTTGTTTGTCAGGCCCATGGCATTGGCAGGCTGGCGTATTGTCACTGTTATTTCGCCTTCCAGACAACATCACGAACGTCCCTGGATTTGTTCTGGTACCGGGCCATTACAAACAGAAGGTCCGACAGGCGGTTCAGGAAGATAAGTGCTTCGTCGGAAACTATTTCAGATTGTCTGCACGAAAAGCAGCTTCTCTCTGCCCGTCGACAGACGGTTCGGGCCAGGTGAAGATAGGCTGCGCCCGGACTTCCACCCGGGAGGATAAAGGACTTCAAGGGTTTGAGCCCCTTCTCCAGTTGATCGATGTCCACTTCCAGTCTGCGCACGTGGGCTTCACCGATGCGTTCAATACGGGAATTTTTTTCCGGCGGGGTGGCCAGGTCGGCACCGAGAACAAACAGCTCATTTTGAACCCGTTCCAATATTTCTTCAATTGCCGGATCCGGATCTGCGGTCCGTATGAGTCCCAGTATGGAGTTGAGCTCGTCTACGGTTCCATAAGCCGTGATGCGTGAGTGGTTTTTCGAGACACGCTGACCGCCGAAAAGTGACGTGTCGCCATGATCGCCGGTTTTGGTATAGATTTTCATCATTTTCCGTATTTCCGTTAAGGTTTGAAGAGAGCCGCAGAATACTGCGGCTCAATTAGGTGTGTTGCTGTCAACTGGACGGAAACGCTCCGGCATTTTTTCAAAGGTGATTCCAAGGTATGCAAGATGTTCCAGGATGCCGGCAAGCTCCGCAGCATGATCCGCATTGCAATAGAGGGTCATAGATATGTCTTCGAGGTATGTTTCCAGTGCGATATCCATCCGGTAGCGGTTGATCAGTTCCCTGATCCTGTTTTCCTGATCATACGGATAGCGAACTGTAAACGGGATGAAGCGGCCCAGGCTCATTTTATCGGCCGTTGCAATGCTGAGAGCGGCAGCCTCCCTGTATGCGTGTATCAACCCGGCCTTGCCAAGTTTGGTTCCCCCAAAATATCTGACGACAATGATCAGCACATTGACGAGCAACGCAGATTTGATGACGCCAAGGATGGGTGCGCCGGCTGTTCCGGCAGGTTCTCCGTCATCCTGTGAAAACTCTTCCGGCTGGAAAGGGTTGTATCGCCAGGCGTAGCAGTGGTGGGTGGCATCGGGATGCTTGTCCGCTGTATCAGTCCGTCGGGTTTCTATTTCCTGCAGATCCATAACGGGGAAAGCATAGGCATAAAATCGCGATCCACGGTCAGTATACCGTGCCGAATGTGCTCTGGTCAGCGTTTTAAGTGGTTCATCGGTCATATCTGGATCAATTCCAGCCGGGATGGCAGACAGGATTGGTAAATATCCTCAATTTGGGCTAAATTTAAAAGTTTCGAATCATTTACAGTTGGTGAATGGAAACCAGATTTCAGATAAAAAAAATCACCGTTGATTCTGAGCTCCGTGAGTTGCAGATTTTGTGGGCAGACGGGCACCTCAGCCGCTTTCCGATGGAAGGGTTGCGGAAGGCGTGTCCGTGCGTTTTCTGCCAGGGGGGACATGAAAACATGGGGAAGCCGGTGGATCCGTCCATATTCCTGGAACGGTCGGATCATGACCGTGTGATAACTCGCATATCACAGGTTGGAAACTACGCAATTCAGGTCCACTGGAACGATGGACATCAAACCGGCATTTACCGGTTCGAACGGCTTCGCGATATGTGTCCGGTAGAACAAGGCATTATTTAGTCCGAAACGCAAGGCTCCGGCCGAATGACCGTTTCTTTCCTTGATAGAACTTTCCGGTCAATGCGGTCACGTATCAGTGTCGGTACTCACTCTACATTACTCTGGTCAAAGATATGTCAGATAAAAAAATCGCAATACTGGATGCAGCCGAAGATCTGATTGCCGTAAACGGATACCGGAGCACCACGACGCGCATGATCGCGGAAGAGGCCGGTGTGAATGTGGCCATGCTCTCCTATTACTTCGGATCCAAGGAGCAGCTTCTGAAAGCGCTGATCGACCGGCACACGGCCAATGTCAAACGGCTGCTTGAGCAGATTACCAGCAAGAAAGAACATCCCGTGACCACGTTCCGGAAATTTCTCTTCGCCTTCGTGGATTACTCATTTGAAAATCCAAAACCGGTCATTATTGCGATACGGGAGATCGGCCTGCTGAACCAGAGGCCCG
>SKNL01000135.1 GCA_007120555.1 Balneolales bacterium | reverse complement strand
GGACGCGTACGGCATTGAAATGGTTTCGTCGATCGGCAGGGCATCCAGTTCGGCCCGGAAAAGCAGCGTGGGTCCGGGGCGCCGGCTGTCAATGGTGGCCACCAGGCCGTATCCACCAATGCCTTCCCGGATGTCGCTTATACCGGTTTCACGCAGCCTGGCGGTGACAAACGCGGCTGTTTCCTTTTCCTGATGGGCTGTTTCAGCGAGCCGGTGCAGCTGCTGCCGGATGTCTGTGAGTGTCATACGTTGGTGGTTGTTTTCAGTACAGCCGGCCCAGGACCAGCTGCGGGTCGGGATAGATGCGCAGGGCGTTTTCGTGGTCTTCCGGAGCAACCACACCGGGCAGATCGGGTACCGGTGGACGCTCGCGTGCGAGTTGAAAGTGCAGATGCGGGACCCATCCACCATTTTCTTCGGCCCCGCCGACCTCGGCAAACGGCTGACCGGACTTCAGCGGCATGCCTGCGGTGACAGTTTCAAGCGATTTCCTGCTGAGGTGGCCGAAAAGCGCGTATATGGTTTCGGGTGGGTGTTTGGTTTCGGGTGGATGCGGCCCCAGGCGGACCCGGTGCTCCGTGACAATGGTGGGACCGTAATCGCCCGGGTTGTCGTTGTCGCGGGAAAAAAGCACGTGGCCGTCCGCAAAAGCACAAACCGGTGTGCCCTCCGGCACCCAGATATCGATGCCCATGTGGATGTTGCGCACGCCTTTGAACAGACCGGTAGTGTACATCCTGCGACGGTGTTCATTATAGCGGCCAACGGAGGGCGGGTCCAGCGAGATGGCTTCCGGGTCGTATCCTCTCGACAGGTCAAGCACTTCCCAGGTATCGCCGATGTCGATTACGGGATGGAAGCCATGCGGCGGCCGAAGCCCGCTCCGATTGTTATCCGGGGTGCTCATTCCACGTATTTATCGATATAGTTGGAGTTCATGAGCCCGAGCGCCCCTACGTACTTGAGCTGGAAGCGGACCGTGTCGCCCACTTTCAGGTCACGTTCGTTCTGACCCACATTGACCACAAGCATATCCGAGCTGGCGTCCACAATTTCGATGTCCTTGCTCTTGGGGATGAGGAAATCGGGCTGGATGTCGAGGTATCCGATATCCAGGATGGCCCGGAAGGCGGTTTTGCCGTAGAGATCTTCGTCGATCTGCATGGTTTCCCCCTGCGGATTGGCGGCCAGTTCCCCGCTCGGCACCAGCGGTTTTTCGTGGATTTCGATGACCTGGGTGAACAGTTCCATCACCGAGGGTTCCATCCCGTCGATGATATCACAGCTGAACAGATCCACCCCGAAATAGAGCGCTTCGCCAATGCGGAAGTGGTTGACGGTGTCAGGCAGGTCCCCGCGCAGGATCAGGGGCAGCACCACGGTGGTCCCGCCGGAGACCCAGCGGATTTTGCGGTTGAATTTGAGTTCGATGATCTGCTTGTAGAGGGCCAGCTGGATGAGCTTGTCGGAACTTGGCATCACCCCGTGCAGGCAGTTGAGGTTGGTGCCGAGCCCGATCACCTCGATATTCGGCAGCCGGAATATTTCCCCATAGAAGTCGATGAGTTCTTCCCGCATGACGCCCTCGCGCAGGTCGCCCATCTCGATCATGATGATGACCATGTGCTTGCGGTCCTGCCGCACGGCCTCCTCGGAAAGCAGCCGTATGGTTGACAGTTCCGTGTTGAAACTGACATCGGCGTATTGCACGATCTCCTTGATATACTTCTTGGGCGGGGGCTTGATGTAAACGGTCTGGACCTCCGGGTCGATGCTTTTGATCACCTTCAGGTTGCTGACGCGCGAGTCGTGTATCTCCCGGGCGCCAAGATCGATCACTTCCCGGATATAGGCCTCGTTTCCGCAAAAAAGCTTGGTGACCACGCCCCATTCGATGTCATGATCCTTGAACAGGTTCTGCAGGAACTCGTAATTGTGCCGCAGTTTGTCGCGGTAGAGTTTCAGGTAAGCCATAACTATTTCTTGTACCTCATTTCCAGATATTTGCTGGTAAATCCGATGCGTTCGTAAAGCCGGCAGGCGGGGTTGTCTGGTTCCACGTGCAGGGCGATGTCCCCGCGCGCTGTCTCGATGGCCTTTTCCATCAGGATTTTTCCGATACCGCGTCCCCGCGTCTTCCCGTCAACGGCAATGTAGACAAGAAGATTTTCCGGGACATATTCACTCATTCCGGTTTCCAGGACGATAACGACGCCGAGCATGGAGCCGTCTTTCTCTTTCGCCGCCAGGACGAATCCGCGCCGGCATTCAACCTTTCCCAGTGCGTAGTCAAGGCATTTCATGATCTGGTCTTTGGGATCACGGAAGCGATCGAGATGCGCGTGCAGGAAACCGGCGATCTGCTCCTGCGTCACCGAAGCTTCCCTGTAATTTTCCGGGGTGATGGTTTCGATAGTAATTTCCGTACTCATATTGCTAAGTTAAAACGATTGGTTAATAATGATATTTGTCATTTTTTTTGGAGAAACGACGTCGACGCAAGCTGACGCCGGAAAAGTCGGGGACGTCCGGATCCGTCAGGCAACCGTTCGTGACGGTTCCCCATCCGGCATCCCAATCGAAAAAGTGATGAAGATGACCAGCGATGCGGTCAGTCCGAAGATGATCGGGTCGAGGCCGAATGGCATGGCAAACTGAAATGGCACATGGAATGGAAGTGTCGGGTCCGTCAGCATGGTGAGCCCGAGCGTGAGTGTGCCGCCGGTGATCATGGACCACCACGCGGCTGCGTTGCTGCTCCGTTTCCAGTACAGGCCGCCTATGATCGGTACCAGCAGCGCCGATACCATGAAGGCATAGGAATAGAGCATGATCTGCAGCACGGTATCAAAGACCGCCGCCAGCAGGAAAGCCAGTACTCCGAGTGCCAGTGTGACCAGCTGCGACAGTCGGATCATGGAAATCCTGGTGGTGTCTATCCTGAACACTTTTTCGATGATATCCGTTGTCACATTCCCCGATGCGGCCACCAGGCAGCTGTCGGCCGTGGACATGATGGCCGAGAAATAGGCGGACATCATCAGCCCCATCAGTCCGATGGGAAGCACGGTCCGGAGCAGCATCGGCAGTCCCTCCTCCTGGTGCATCAGAGCGGCTGATTCGTGTCCCATATAGGAGAACATGCCCTGTTCGGCGGCCACAAAGGCAAAAAGTCCGAGCAGCACACCCATGAACGCCATCACGGGCCACTCCAGGAGTCCGGCCAGGTACCACGCTTTTTGTGCCTCTTTTTCTGACCTTGTGGCATAGATACGCTGATAAAGTGTCATTCCGACAAACCATATCGGGAGGATGGTGATCCCCCAGTTGACCAGCTGCTGCCAGCTGATATTGCGCAGGGAGAGCATTTCAGGCGCTACCGTTTCCCGGATCACTTCATGTCCGCCAACGGCGACATAGCCGATTGGGATGCCGACAAAAATAAGTCCGCCAAGCAGAAGGATCCACTGAAAGGTATCGGTGTAGATGACCGCTTTTATCCCGCCCAGGGCTGTGTAGACAATGATGATGAACGCCATGAGGTAGAGCGCCGTATCCAGGCTCATGCCGTCGAAAGAGGCTGAAGCCAGGCGTGCGCCCGCAAGCATCTGCGAACTGCTGAAACCCACGTAGCCGATCGCCGAAATTATGCCCGCAAGAAAAGCCACCCTGGCATTGAAGAAGTGGTTGAACACCTCGGGCATCGTAAAAAAACCCTGTTCCGTCGAGAGATTTTTCACTTTGGGGATGAGGAATACTGCGGCAAGCCAGGCGCCGAGCAGTCCGGTGAAAAGCATCCAGGAACCGGAAATCCCCATGACAAAACCAAGTCCGCCCAAGCCAATGGAAAACCCGCCGCCCACATCGGTCGCCACTACCGACAGGCCAACGTGCTTGTACCCCATTTTGCGCCCACCGATGTAGTACTCCTCCGCACCCTTGTTCCGGAAATAGAAGTAAAAACCGATGCCAAGAATGATGACGAAATAAAGAACAAAAACCGTGAGATCTACTGGATTCATTAGGTTTTATGGGTTTTACAGGACAACCTTTAAGATTGCCATTAATCAAAACAATAGCAAATGAGCATCGGATTGGATAACTCGCTATATTATTCGGTTTTACTGATTACCACAATGAGAAATCAATCAGAAATCAGAATTCAGGCTTAACATAGAAATTGGCAATACCATATGAAGATCCAACTTAAACGCATTGACGATGCCTTCCATATTGAGGCGGCGAACGAACTGGGAAAAACCATTCATATGGACGGGGCCCCGAAAATCGGGGGATCCGACAAGGCGCCGCGCCCCATGGAGGTGCTGTTGATGAGCATGGCGGGGTGCAGTTCCATGGACGTGCTCGACATCCTCAGGAAACAGCGCCAGCACGTGGAGGATTTCCGGATCGAGGTGGAAGCTGAGCGGGAAAAGGACAAGACACCGGCGCTGTTCACCGACATCCATCTGCACTTCTACCTGAAAGGCGATCTCAACGAGAAAAAGGTAGAACGGGCCGTGCGCATGTCCATGGAAACCTACTGCTCGGTTGCCAAGATCGTGGAAAAAACGGCCCGCATCACCTGGGAGTGGACCGTTGACACCGGTGACAATGAGTAGCCTGGCCGGAGCATTGCCGGCTAACGCATTACCAAAACAAATCCCCAAAAAGCATCACCAACTTGCATTGCGATCGTCCATGCTCAAAATCACCCCTGATTACGATTCCATCCTGCAGAATCTTTCGCCCGGAGAAGTAAACGAGCTTGAGATGCATTCGTTCATCAACCTGATGAATGTCATCTACGCCCAGCTTGAGCTGCTCCTGCCGGATGGTGACAAAAATGCGCACGTCAAGTTAGCGCTGGAACACACTCGCGAATTGCTGGCGAAAATGCGAAGCGGTTCGCTGGACGGCTCGATCCGGTGGGATATCTCGGAGTATAAAAAAACGGTTGACAAAACCGTCACATCGCTCGCAAAACATGCAAACACCGAAGAGACCCGTACCGAGCTCCGCGATGCGCGTTCCCTGCTTAAGCAGACCTTTTCCATTCTGGATGCCCGGCTGGAAGAACTGTACAGACGTATTGCCTTTTCAGACGAGTGGATTGAGGTGGATGTGGATGCGTTCCGGAAAGAGTACGAAACCTATTTTAATACGCAGGAAAAAAACAGCAGGGGAAGGTTTGGAATCGTCATGGACGCCAAACGGAAGCGGGAAAACGACTACCTCGTTGTCCTGGATATGGCAAGTGAAAACGGCCGTACCATTGCCATGCCGCTGCTTTTCAAGGATGTGATCCGCGACCTGGTATCCAATGCACGCAAATACACCCTGCCCGGCGGTACCATCCGGTTTGAAATCCGGCAGCAGGACGGTCGGCTTCACCTGGCTGTATCGGACACCGGCATCGGCATACCGGAAAAAGAGCTTTCCAGGGTCTTTGAACACGGATATCGTGCGTCCAATGCCGGTTCCATCCGTACCATGGGAGGTGGTTTCGGCCTGACCAAGGCGCTGCATGTGGTCCGGAAATATCATGGCGATCTGTGGATAGAATCCGGTCTGGACAACGGCACAACAATATCAATCGAACTTCCCCTTCCGGAACAATTCCGGGTGTCCAAAAAGGGTGAGCGGCGGACCCGGGAAGATGAAAAAGAAATTTGAAACACGCGCCATCCGCGAGCAGGCGGCCCGGTCGGAGCACCGTGAACATTCCGTTCCGGTCTATCTGACATCCAGCTTCGTTTTCGACTCTGCGGAACACGGACAGGAACTGTTTTCCGGTGAAACGGACGGAAACATCTACAGCCGCTACAGCAATCCCAATACCGATGAGTTCGTCCGCAAGATTTGCCAGATGGAGGATGCCGAAGACGGGATTGCCACGGCCTCGGGCATGGCGGCCGTCTTTGTGAGCTTGGCGGGACTGCTCAACAGCGGCGATCACATCCTTGTGGCACGCGCGGTGTTCGGGTCCACCCACCAGATCCTCACACAGCTCCTGCCCCGCTGGAACATCGCCCACACGTACGTCGATATCGGCAAACCGGAGCAGTGGGAAGCGGCCATCCGGCCCGAAACCCGCATGCTCTTCCTCGAAACCCCGTCCAACCCCGGTCTTGAGCTGATCGATCTGGATTTTGCGGGGAAACTGGCACGCAGGCACAAGCTGATCCTGAACGTGGACAACTGCTTTGCCACACCGTACCTGCAGCAGCCGGGGCGTTTCGGGGCGGACCTTATCATTCACTCGGCCACCAAATTCATCGACGGACAAGGCCGCACGCTTGGCGGCGTGGTGGCCGGCAAAGCCGAACTTATCGAGCAGCTGCGTTTCTTTGCCCGCCATACCGGCCCCGCAATGTCGCCCTTCAACGCGTGGGTGCTTTCCAAGAGCCTGGAGACGCTCGCCGTGCGCATGGACCGCCACTGTGAAAACGCACTGAAACTGGCGGTATTCCTGGAGCAGCAGCCGGGAATTGCCCGGGTCAGATACCCTTTCCTGCCCTCTCATCCGCAGTACGAGATCGCGCGCCGTCAGATGAAGCAAGGCGGAGGTGTGCTGGTTTTCGAATTTTCGGGTGGATTTGATGCCGCCCGCAGCTTCATTGACCGGCTTCAGATGCTCTCCATCTCCTCCAATCTGGGGGATACGCGCTCCATCGTGACACATCCCGCATCCACCACACACTCCAGGCTGACCGAAGAGGAGCGGTTGGCTGTGGGCATCACGCCGGGACTGGTGCGCATTTCGGCGGGACTTGAGCACATCGACGACATCATTTCCGACGTGACTCAGGCGCTGACTGTTTAGAAAGACACATTAGCAGAAAGACGCATTAGCAGAAAGACGCATTAGCAGAAAGACGCATTAGCAAGGTACAGCCGATGAACCGGCCTGCGTGCGCAACATTCGCAATATTATTATATTTTTCTGCCTGAACAAAAAAAAGCCTCTCCAAGAATGAACTCAGAGAGGCCTTGGTGGCGGGGGCAGGATTCGAACCTGCGACCTTCGGGTTATGAGCCCGACGAGCTACCAGCTGCTCCACCCCGCAGTGTCAAGATTATAAAGGTATGGAATCTTTTTTCCATTGTCAAATTATTTAAACGCTGATTTCATACTAAAACCCAAAAAGAAAACGGGCTTCTTTTGTTACTGAACGCGGTTTTTGGTAGCTTTGGTGTACAATTTATTTTTTTGTACGTCCGCACCACTTAATCATTGGTTTCATGACTCAAAAATCCCTCATTACGCCTGATGCTGTGCATTCCACCCTCGGCAAACATATTTTGGCCGACGGTTTCGATATGGTCCTGGACCTTAATAAAAGCCGGGGGCCCTATCTCCACGATGCAAAAGCAGGTCGCAGCTACCTCGATTTCTTCACCTATTTCGCTTCCAATCCGCTGGGTATGAACCACCCGAAAATGGTGGACAATCCGGAATTCCGGGAGAGAATCGGTTTCGTGGCCATGCACAATCCCTCCAACTCCGATGTGTACACCACTGAAATGGCGGAGTTCGTGGAAACCTTCTCACGCGTCGGCATCCCCTCAGATATGCCGCACGCCTTCTTCGTGGCTGGTGGCGCACTCGCTGTCGAAAATGCGCTGAAAACGGCCTTCGACTGGAAAGTGCAGAAAAATTTCCAGAAGGGATATCGCGTCGAAAGGGGCCACAAGGTGCTTCATTTCGAACAGGCTTTCCACGGCCGGTCAGGTTACACCATGTCGCTGACCAACACCGAACCCGGCAAAGTGGCCCTGTTCCCGAAATTCGACTGGCCGCGCGTGGTGAACCCGAAAATGCACTTCCCCATGGACCAGAAAAACACCGATATGGTGATTGCCATGGAGAAGAAAGCCATCGCCCAGGCCGAAAGGCATTTCGAAATATACAAAGACGATATCGCCGCCATCATCATTGAGCCCATCCAGGGCGAGGGAGGCGACAACCACTTCCGTCCGGAGTTCCACCAGGCGCTGCGCGACCTTTCCGACAGGCACGAAGCCCTGCTGATCCATGACGAAGTACAGACCGGCATCGGCCTGACCGGCAAATTCTGGGCGCACGAACATTACGTGAAACCGGACATCCTCGCATTCGGCAAAAAAGCCCAGGTCTGCGGCATCCTCGCCGGCACCCGCATCGACGACCTGGAAACCAACGTATTCCGCGTATCCTCCCGCATCAACTCAACATGGGGAGGAAATCTGGTGGATATGGTCCGCT
>SKNL01000052.1 GCA_007120555.1 Balneolales bacterium | reverse complement strand
GTCAGCATCATGATCGCCCGGGAATCGGACATCTGGAACCGGGTCCGACTGGATCCGCCGTGGCGCTACCTCGGCATCTTCGCCTTTTTCGCCCTCGGCGGAATTTTTCTGGCCACCGTCTTCGAAAACCGCCTGGTTGTGCTTTTCGAGAGCTTCTACCGCTACGGCTACCTGGTCTTCGGGGGCGGACAGGTCGTGGTACCGCTGATGCACAGCGAACTGGTGCAGATCAGGGAGTACATGACCAACCAGGAGTTCCTGACCGGTTACGGTCTGGTGCAGGGGCTGCCCGGACCGATGTTCAGTTTTGCCGCCTATGCCGGCGGGATGGCCGCGCGCGACGGCTCGGCCCTGCTGCAGGTCGGCGGGGCGCTCGCCGGCGGGATCGGCATATTCCTGCCGGGGCTGCTGCTGATCTACTTCGTCTATCCCGTCTGGGAAAACCTGAAGCAGATCCGCGCTGTACGCATTTCGCTGAAGGGTATCAACGCCGTCGCGGGCGGACTCATCGCCATTGCCGCTGTCATCCTAATGCAGGCCAGCGGCTTCCAGCTTGAGAACATCATTGCCGTGGCACTGGCTGTCGCCATGCTGGCCACCGGCAAAATCCCCGCGCCGCTGATTGTTGTCTTTGCGCTTGCCGCCGGCATACTAATTTAAATCATCTTCACGTAAGCGTTTATATTAAAGGGTAGTGTCACGCAAAATATAAAGATGGTGAGGATGCGGGATTTGTGGATACAGGATCCCGGTCCGCACGATCACTCACACCTGATCAGGCTATGTCACACGTACTTTCCATGAATCCGGTCGGCGTTGTCCGCAATGACTGCACGGATCCCGCACAGGCCATGCAGATGCAGGACGCTGAAAGCGTCATCCTGGTGGACGAGGCCTTTGCCGACGCCCTCCATATGATCGACAGCTGCGAGTACCTCGATGTGGTGTTCCATTTACATCTTCCTGAAACGGGAGGGAGAACCAAAACGGGAACCGCAGCGGGAGCGGAAACGGATGCAGATTCCGGAACGGTATCAGATGCCGCAGCGGGAACGGGGGCAGATTCCGGCACGGTATCAGATGCGGCAGCGGGAACGGGGGCAGAGCCGAAAACGGAACCGGCGTCGGAAACGGCTGGCGGCTGGAAGCGCACCACCAGGTCCGGCGAATTGCGAGGCGTCTTTGCCTCGCGCGCCCCGGTCCGTCCCAACCCTGTCGGCATCACCACAGTGCGGCTCGTGGCACGTGATGGAAACAGGCTGCGGGTGACCGGGCTTGATGTCGTCGACGGCACGCCGGTCCTGGATATCAAATCGTGCAACACCTCACATCTTGACGATGCACCTTGTGGAGCATCGAACCACATCCACACATCCCTGCTGAAATCCAATCCGCGACTGGCCATCCAGAGATACATCCATGCCGGCGACACGGAGAAACTGCTGATGCTGGCGGCCCAGTTCCACGGACACTACTGTCCGGGCCTGGCCATGGGCGTGATGGCGGCGGTCCATGCAATGCAAGAGCTTGACCGTGACAACGCTTACCCGGACAGCGTGACCGACGATGCCAAACCCGCTGAAACCGGTGGCGAAAAAGCATCCGGACCTGAATCCGATGGCCTGGAAGACCTGCTGGCCATTGTCGAGACCAACAACTGCTTCGCCGATGGGGTGCAGCTGGTGACCGGGTGCTCCTTCGGCAACAACAGCCTCATTTTTGAGGATCTCGGCAAGACGGCGTTCACCCTGACCCGGCGCGACGGCAACGGGGTGCGCGTCATCTCCCGGCACGAATCGCCGGCCTACGTCCGCGAGGCCTTCCCCGAATTTGACCGGCACTACCAGCGCGTTGTCAAGGAGAAGGTGCGCGACGATGCCGCCGTGGCCGCTTTTCGAAAAAGCGGGGTGGAGCGCTCCTTCGGTACCCTGAACCTGGATTTCAACCGCATGTTTGAGGTGCAGCGGGTCCGGGTGGATGTCCCGGAATATGCTCCGTCGCACGAGAGCTGTGTCTGTGCGAATTGCGGCGAGAGCGTGATGGCTACCCGTATGGTGGATGGCGGGGACGTATCCACAAGAGGCCCGAACACTCCCGCGACGACAGTGGAGAACCGCAAACTCTGCCTTAAATGTGCCGGCAAGCCGTATTCTGTGCTGGATGGGCACGGGATCCGGATTTCGGGTGGATGAGCCGGACGAGCAAAGCGCCTGAATCCTGCGGCCGGGCGCGCCAGACAAAGCGACTTCAGAAATCAGATATCAGGCACCGGGCACCGGGCACCGGAAAAAACAAAATGATCGATTAACCGCCATAATGGCGACATAAATCACTGCCCATGCACGAACTTTCGATTGCCCTGAACATTGTGGATATCGCATCGACCGAAGCCCGGAAGGCCGGTGCCACGCGCGTAACGGACCTGGACATTGAGGTGGGGTCGCTGTCGGGCGTGATCGTGGAGGCGCTGGAGTTTGCCATGGAAGTAGCGGTCAGGGACACGATCCTCAGTGAGGCACGGGTCGCCATCCACCCGGTGAAAGCGCAGGCGCGGTGCCGGCAGTGCGAAGCCGTGTTTGAGGTAAGGGATTATTTTGAGGAATGCCCGAAATGTGAATCGCTGGATTTACAGGTCACTCGGGGCCAGGAGCTTAAGGTTCGGTCGCTGAAAGTTGAATGAATGACAGACAGGGCGTTGTGCCGCAGCGCGCCGGGCCGGACCGGCCGGATTGAGAATGAGCCCCGAAATGATTACCTTGAAGGTTCCGGATCTCGTTATCGGGCCGGAAACAAAACCATATTTTTCCTCCTTTTATCTCATCGTTTTTAATCATCTCACAGAGGTCTCGATATGTGCGGAACTTGCGGATGCAGCGATCCCGAAGGCGTGGTAACCATCCGCCGACCGGGAAGCGACCAGGAACATACACAGCCCCACAATCACGGGCATAGTCATGGGCATAGTCATGGCCACGATCATCACCATGGCCACGGGCACAGTCTCCATCATCACGGACATTCTCACGGGCATGCTCACAGCCACGATCATCACCATCCCCACAGCCATGACCATGGACACGGTCAAGCGCATGATCATTCGCACGGGCACGGCCATCATCATGATCACGGGAAAAGCCGGGAAATCCAGCTGGAGCAGGACATCCTCTCCCACAACAACATGCTGGCCGAGCGCAACCGCGGATATTTCGAGGCGAAAAACATCACGGCGCTGAATTTTGTCAGCTCCCCCGGCGCCGGCAAGACCACCCTGCTCGAAAAGACCATCACGGCACTCAGGGAGGAGCTTCCGTTTTTCGTGATAGAGGGCGATCAGCAGACCATGAACGACGCCGAGCGCATTGACGCCACCGGGGCACCGGTCATCCAGATCAATACCGGAAGCGGCTGCCATCTGGATTCAGTAATGGTCAACAGCGCCCTCAAGCAACTTTCTCCCGACCCCAACTCCCTGCTGCTCATCGAAAACGTGGGCAATCTGGTGTGTCCGGCCTTGTTCGATCTCGGCGAAGCCAAGCGCATCGTCGTGATCAGCGTGACCGAGGGCGACGACAAGCCCATCAAGTATCCGACCATCTTCCGCAACTCCGACCTGTGCATCATCAACAAGATCGATCTGCTGCCGTACGTGGAATTCGATGTCGAGAAAACCAAAGAATACGCGCGCAGGATCCAGCCGAACATCGAGTTCCTGGAAACCTCCGCGACCAAGGGCGACGGCATGGATGCATGGTTTGAATGGCTGAAAAAGCTGAGCAAACCGCAAACAGACTGACTCACAGGCCGCATATCCGCTTACCGCAGTATACGCGCTCCGAAACCGGTCCGCTCACAGGCCCGCTCAATCCTTGTCAAACATCCGTGCGTTCCTGCGCAGGAAATGGATCTGCTCAAACTTCTCCGAGTTGATCTTGTCGTCCACGATCATCCCCCGGAAGTCGTCCACGGAAGCAAAGCGCTTCTGTTTCATCCACCATTTGAGGTCCTCCAGCATATGGGTGATGTAACCGAGACCCTGGATGTACAGAACCGAGCAGAACTGCGTCACCGTGGCTCCGGCCAGAAGCTGCTTGACCACCCCTTCGTAGTCATGCACCCCTGTATTCGCCGCCAGGTCGCAGGAAACATTTTTGGACAGCACTCCCACCCACCGGAGCGACTCCGACATCTCTCCCGGTGAACTCAGGTAGTTTTCGGATGTCACCACGAGCTCCTCAATGTCAATATCCGGCCGGTAATACCGGTTGAAGACTACCAGTGCATCGGCACCTGCCTGTTCCATACCTCTGGCAGCACTGATCAGATTGGAGAAATAGGGTCCTGTCTTCACGGCGACCGGAATATCCACCCGCTTTTTCACCTCGGCTATGATATCCCGGATGTTCTGTTCCGGTTCCTGCGCCACCGGTTCCTCCCCGACGCCCGGAATATGGGTTGCCACATTGAGCTCCAGGGCGTGCGCCCCTGCTTTCCGGACCTCCTCCGCAAAGGAAATCCAGCTGCCCGGAGTGAAGCAGTTGATGCTCGCAATCACCGGAAGCGACACTTCGTTGCGAACTTTTTCGATGTAACTCAGGTACGGCCGCAAGGTCTGTCCCTTTGATATTTTTTTGACATGTTCCGCCGCCTCGGGATACCAGTGATACATATCCTCCTCATCAAGCCGCCCCTCGAGTTCGTTGACAATCTGTTCCTCGTACAGCGAACGCAGCACCACCGCACCGGCACCGTGGGCCTCGCAGGCACGCACATTCTCAATGTCCATCGTCAGGGGTGATGCACTTACCACCAGCGGATTCTTAAGGTCAAGCCCCATGTAACGCGTTGTCAGTTCCATTTCACACTCCCGTCATTATGCCTTTGAACCATTCCCCGGCTTCTTTTTTGTTTCCTTCACCGATTTTGAATCCTTCATCGTCGACGCTGCAGTACGGTCGGAGAGCTCGTCCAGTCGACCCGGATCCCTGAGGATTTGCCGCAGCGTCTTCCAGGCCTTGCCGAGATTCTCTTGTGCGCCCGGACTCAGAGGCTCCTCCAGCTCCCACTCATACCCCTTGATCTGCAACAGCCAGGACGGCGGAGCAGGACCATACAGCGTTTCGTACAACGCCAGGATGAACCCCGGCGAAACCTGATGCATCGTGAACGTTTCCTTGTCATCGGCCGCCACGGCAGCCAAGTCAAAGTCGGCAATACGCTCATCCATGCTGGCATCCACAAAAATAATCAAGTCCATGCCTTCAATGAGCGTAACATCTTCCACCAAAAGCTGATAGCCCACATCGAGTGATATATTTTCGAGACCTTCTTTTCGCACCCAGTCCTCAGCGAGCTCTATGAGGGCTTGTCCCAGCCCATCGTCCTGCCGGCCCGGGTTGCCGTAGCCGTAAATCAGTATTCGCCTGTGTTCAGTCATAGAAACTGTTGTGATTCCAATGGTGCCCCTGATTCAGGGTTTACGGAAGATCACCAATTTTGCTGTGCAAATGAAATGGCCATGACGGCTGCCCGTCACAAAGGAGCATGATTATAATCGTCATGGCCATTCTATGTGACCTTATGAATCAGAAATTGATTTAAACAGATGAAAGAATATCAGATGGTCCCGGACCAGCGTGCTTTCCGGTCGATCAGACACCCATGACGATCGACCAGTGTGATCTCCAGCGGCATACGTCCGATGGCGTGCGTGGCGCAGCTCAGGCAGGGATCATAGGCGCGTATCGCCACCTCAACCGCGTTCATCATGGGTTCGGTGATGGTCTTCTGTCCGGTCATCTGCTTCCGGGCCACTTGCTCCACCGCCTCGTTCATCGGCTGGTTGTTGTTGGTGGTGGATACGATCAGGTTGGCCATGGTGATCTGGTCCTCCTCGTTCACCCGATAGTGGTGGAACAACGTGCCGCGCGGCGCTTCCAGCAGACCGATGCCTTCGGGATACCGCTTGCCTTTGGTGAGCAGGTCATCTTTCAGGATGTCGGGATCTTCCAGAAGAAGCTTGATGGATTCGGCCGCGAACAGGGTCTCGATGAGACGGGCCCAGTGCGTGTGCATGCACATGTCGTTCGGGCGGCCGTCAGTGTAGGATTTGTACGTCTCAAAGGCCTCCTGCGCCCGGGGTGTGGGGATGTGCTCGCAGGTGTTGAGCCGGGCCAGCGGACCCACGCGGTACCATCCATCCTGTTTACCGAGTTCGGTGAGGAAGGGGAATTTCATGTAACTCCAGGAGCGCACTTCCTCGCCGATGTAATCAAGGTACTCCTGGTAGTCGATATCGTGCAGTATCTTCTTGCCATCCGCGTCCACTGCCCGAAGTTTGCCATGGTACAGGTCCATGGCCCCGTCCTTGCCGACCAGGCTGAGATGGTTGGACGGAAAACGCGAAAACTCATCCACCATCTCCCGGTTTTTCTTGTGGAAATCACGGAACAGGGTGATGGCCGCTTCCGCCCATTCGATCATGGCGTCGGCGTTGAGCGGATCCTCCCCTTTCAGGAATCCGTCGCGCTCCTCTTCGGTGAGCGATCTGTTGACGCCCCCTGGTATGGCACCGGTGCCGTGTATCTTCTTGCCCGCCGTGGCTTTGATGATTTCCTGCCCGAATTTGCGCATCATCACACCCTGGACGGCGAGGTCCCTGTACTCGGGCGTCCGTGCCAGGGCGATCACGTTGCGCCGGGCGGGATCCGCATCCACCCCGAACAACAGGTCCGGCGATGCCAGGTGGAAAAAATGGAGCGCATGGGATTGCAGGATCTGTCCGTAGTGCATCAGGCGGCGGATTTTCTCGGCGGTGGGCGTGAGTCCGTCGCCCGTTCCGGCCCCGACGATGACATCGACGGCTTTCGCCGCTGCAAGATGGTGGCTGACCGGACAGATGCCGCAGAGCCGCTGGACGAGGACCGGCGCCTCCCAGTAGGGGCGACCCTGGACAAACCGCTCGAAACCCCGGAATTCCACGATGTGGAGCCGGCTTTGGATCACTTCCCCATCATCGTTCAGGTGGATGGTCACCTTTCCGTGCCCTTCCACACGCGTTACCGGCGATATGGTGATTTTTTGTGCCATGGCGTTGGAATCAGTCGAATTTGAAGACCTCGTAGGGCAGGTCCATTTCCTTGTTGTGGATGAGCGCGGTGAGCGCCTGCCAGAGCAGCTCGGCATCCGGCGGACATCCCGGCAGGAAATAGTCCATCTTGACTACTTCATGGCACGGGTACACACGGTTCAGCAGCACCGGCAGCTCCTCGTCGTTCGGCAGCACCTTACCCTCGTTGTAGTTGCGCACCGACGGGCCGTTGAGATAGGCCTCCTCCAGGCATTCGCGCACCGAAATGCCGTTGCGCATCGCCGGCAAGCCGCCCATAATCGCACACTCGCCCATGGAAATGAGGATGCGGCAATGGTTGCGGAACTCCCTGAGCACGTGCACGTTCTCGTCCAGACAGCAACCGCCTTCGATCAGTCCGATGTCGCATTCCGCGGTGAACTCCTTGATGTCGTTGATCGGGGATTTGTTGAAATCCACCAGCTCAATCAGATCGAGGATGCGCTCATCGATATCCAGGAGCGACATGTGGCATCCGAAACAGCCGGCGAGGGATGCGGTGGCGATGACCGGTTTTTGCATGGCGGACCTCCTTTCGGATTGCTGGCTTGATTTCTGATATTCAATCGAGATTTAGGCTATTTCCAAACTTGTGTGTCGATACAGGTTGTGCCTGAATGAATGACTGTTTGACAGGGGCGACGCTTTAAAACCGGTCACAAGTCGCTCCCGATCGGTTTCTTGTCGTACATGCGCTGGCCGATCGGCGTTTTAAAGGCTTCATCGCGCGGCATGATGGCCCCGACCGGACACACATCCACCGCCTTGCGCGCCCGTTCCTCGGTCAGCTGTCCCGCAAGGTCGGGATCCACATAGATCCTGGTTTCGAACCCGCGGTCCAGGAAAGCAAAGATGCTTCTGCCTTTCTCATCCTTGACCGCACGCACGCACCGCTTGCACAGGATGCACCGGTTGTGGTCTTTGACGATCCTTGGATGCGAGGCGTCGATCGGGCGCTTCGGATAGAAGTACGGGTACCTCGGGACCGTCATCCGGTATCGGTAAGCCAGCGCCTGAAGCTCACATTCCCCGCTTTTTTCACAGGACGGACAAAAGTGGTTGCCCTCGACAAACAACATCTCTATGATCGCCTTGCGCAAATCATTGAGCTCTGAGGTGTCGTTTTCAATCTCCATGCCCGGTGCTATCTTCGTGGTGCAGGCGGTCATCAGCTTGCCGTTCACCCGCACACTGCAGATCCGGCAGGCCCCTTTCGGCGG
>SKNL01000086.1 GCA_007120555.1 Balneolales bacterium | reverse complement strand
TGGCAGTCACCGCGGCACACTTCTTCAACTTCCACTTCCATCCAGTCGACCACAATGCCGCGCGACGGATCCACCGGCCGGAAAGGATGCCCGCGGAACTGTGTCTGGGACAGGTTGAACACGTCTTTGATCCGGCTGATGAGCTTCGGGTTTTCGAAATCGCTGATGTCGAACACCAGCAGATCGCCGGCCGAATCGGCGTAGAGCAGATCGCCCCGCACGGCGATGTCCTTATTGCCCGGAATCGTCACGAATCCGGCAAAATAGGGAGCCGACGGATTGCTGTTGTTGATGATGTGCACACCCTGGTTTACATCGTTTACGAACAGATAATCGTCATACAGATAAATTTTGCCCGGTTCCTCCATATCACGCGGCTCGGTGACCGAAACCGATGCCAGAAATTCCTCCTGGGACATGTACACCGGCTCGAACTCGGTCCAGGTGATGGTCTGCGTCCGCTGGTCGTCACAGGCGATAAACAACAATGTGATGGCAAGAAAGGCCAGAGCAGGTTTGAAGCTTACCATCCTGACGGATAATGATTTTGTTGATGATGGATTTGTAGCTGTTAGCTTCATGGCGGAAGGATTTTGTGGATGTGATGGATCTTGCTTTCAGTCGTCCTACACCCGGAATAAGTATCTCACCTATAGAGGCATGATCAAATTTTGTCATGTGAGTTCATTCTGACCTTATAAATTCATAATTGATTTGAACAGATGAACCGAAGGTCACGAAGTGCTATGTCCATGACGGCAACCTGACACACATGAGCATGATTATAATTGTCTTGGGTTTTCACTACGCGCCCACTGCCGTGCCGTATCATCCATCCACCCTTGACCCTGATGTCGGCCCGCACTTTCGGCAATGCCTTTGTCGAACTGGAATACCTTGTGAGGAAGATCTCAATGGCTTCGCTTGCCCGCACACTCCCACCCTCACCCGTCCCATACAATTGTTTTTACAGCATTAAAGCTATATAATATAGGGCGGGATCTACTTGTTTTACAAGTAAGAAGAAATCTACGCACCCTGGTCAGGTCACGTAACATTTTGCTCAGATGGCAAAGAAAATGGAAAATCGCGAAATTGAAGACCTCTGCAGTGATTTTTCCTCACTGAAGGAGCAGGCCCGGCAATTGTCTGCAGACATGTCCAGCGAGCAGTTCCTCTGGAAGCCGGATGAGCAGAAGTGGTCGGTTGGCGAGTGCCTGGATCATCTGAACGCTCTCGGGTGCAAGTTGCTTCCTGCAATCCGACAGGCCATCGACCGCGGCCACAGGAATGGGATCGTAGCCGAACCGCCCTTCACGTATGGTTTCCTCAGCCGTGCATTTGTACGGGGTAACGAGCCATCTTCCCGATGGAAAATGAAAACTTTCCGCATTTACAAGCCCGATACCGCTGTCAATCTGGAAAAGGACCCGGTTGTTGCGGTGTTCATGCAGCTCCAGGATGATTTCATCGAGCAGATAAAACGGTCGGATGGGTTGGATCTCAGGCGCATCCGGGTTGCATCACCGGCTATTCGTATGCTGCGGCTGAGTCTGGGTGCATGGTTTTCCGCCACTGTGGCCCACGAAAAACGCCATCTGAAGCAGGCGCACCGCGTCATGCAGGATCCCGGTTTTCCAGCGAAATAAACCGGACGAGACCTTGCGGAGAGTACTTTTGATTGAGAAGCGTTTAATGATTTGTAATGCTTCCCATCACTTTAGTTGCGTTTTTTTGAAAAGAGGCGATTTATCTGAAAAACGTGATTTTATTTGAACAGGGTCATTTTACGGCCCAGGACGGACGCATCCTCCTTTGACACACCCCAGGCGTCGGGAACCTCGAACAGGTCACCGGTCGGATAGTACGGCAGCGCAATCTGCCCCTCGTCGCTGAGCAGCGCGTGTCGTGTGGGGTGCTGAAGCAGGTCGTGGATGTGGCCGGGCTTGCCGTTGACCATGATACTGTCCCGGACCAGGCGGATGCCGTGGCTGTAGTCGGCGTACGTCTCAGCGTGTCCGCTGTACAGCGGTTGGATGGGTGAGCCGTCGATTTGGTGCCAGCCGTAGATCACCACACGGCCCGGCGGCGGCTGGTTATGGATCCGGTTGGATACGACCACGTCCTTTTTGTGTCCCCCCACCAGTGTTCCGGGCGGATACTCATCCAGTACCGGCTCACGCTGCTCCCACACCATCACGTGGTGTTCATACATCACCGGGATGGTGGTCATCTGGTCGCTTGGCGGAATGGTGCGGGGCGAAAGCTTGAGCGGGGCGGCCTGCCAGATCTGATCTACCATCCGGCGGCTGGGCATGCCGCAGCCGATTTCATTGCCGATGCGTTGCGCCAGGATGGGCGTGGTCGGGATCAGGAAATAGTCATCATCGTGGCCCACGGCCAGGTAATCGGGCGTCACGTAATAGGTGACCTCCAGGGTTTCGTCACCTGCGGGACCACTGACTGTAACCGGGACCAGCTTCCGAAGGAAAGTGGGGACATTACCCGCCATCACCTGCTCAAAAATGGCCTCCTCCCGGGCCGCAAGGACGAGATTGCGGACCTGCTCCTTGAACTCCGAACCTCTCGGCGCATCGGCTGGTCTGGGCGGCAGGTTCAGCTGCTGCGCTCGCACCGAAGTGTTGCCGGTCCACAGGATCAGCACACCAAAGATAACAAGTCGGGAAAACAGCACAAGGCGTTCCGGCATGGCATGAAATACATCAGAGTTTTTATATGGTTGGATGCAAAAAGGTACCCATTCCCGTGCTGCCAATCCATCCGTGCCGTCACGCATCTCCCATCATCGGATGATAATGCTTTGTGAATGCCGTGTGCACCTCATACACCCGATACAGCCGGCAGGATAGCTTCAGGAAATAGCCGGCAGGATTCAGGAAACAGACCAGCAAAATTTTATTTCTGAAAACACTGGTATTAGTCATGTAATTTACTTATTAATAACACTTTACACATTTTCAGTACTTACCACTCACACTCTCATGGAGGCAGACATGCTCGACATCTTCAAAACCATACTGGATGTATCGAAATCACTCCTTGGAATGTCCGAGCAGCTCCGACAGGCTGACCGGCAGCGCCGGACGGACATGTCGGATCTGTTCCAGAAAGTCAGTACATGCCTGGCCGCGGTGTCGACGGAAATCCGCGCTGGCGGAGTGCCTCATGGCCGATGCGGAGAACTTGAGCATTATGCGATGGAACTGCCCGGATTGCTTGAAGAGGAACTCGGTCACGACAAAGCCAAGGAGTTGGGCCAGACGCTCCACTCCGCCTACAATGTGGAATCAGTCGCCATGAAGCTGCAGTACGTCCACGAGGCAAGTGAAAAAGAGCCCTACCTGGCACAGCTTGAAGAGGCGGCGGGGAAGTTCCAGGCCTTATCCAACCTGATCCGCATGGCTTGAGCATGCGGCAATTCTCGACCCGCCAATACGATTCCGTTCATCCGGACACTGAATTGCTGCGAAAACGGACGGTGGTATTGACCGCTGTGTTCGGTTACATCTGCACCTTGCCCGTCTACTCCAATTGAGAGCCGGACATCCTCACAATGCGACCCGGAGGCCGCCTTTGATGTTGAATCCCGCGGTTTTGAACCCGTACACTTCGGTGAAGCCGGTATCCAGCAGATTCCGGACATCAGCGAAAACGGCCGCCCGCAGCTTTGGGAACCGGTACTCCCCGTAAAGATTGACCAGCGTATAAGGATCGAGCGTGACCTCCTCCCCGCTGTTGCCTATCGTTATGAGCTCGCCGTCCGTATAATTGTAGTGGCCGCCGATCCGGATGGTGCTGGTGGTAATCCAGTTTGCAGAGAGTTCCATTCCCGAGTCGTTTTGGCGGTCACGATTGATGAAACCCTCTGTGAAAGTATACACGATCACATCATCGATTTCACGGCTGAAATACTGTGCCCGCAGTTTCAGTGACTGCTGCAAGAGGTAGGTCTCGACTCCGACGCTTACATAACGGCTGGTTTCCGGATCCAACTCCGGATTGGCACCGAACGGCCCGAACAGTTCGTTGAGCGTTGGTACCTTGAAGCCGGTGGTCACGGACCCGAAGAGCTTGGCGCTTTCCGTGGCATGGTAGGAAGGCGCAAAACTGTATGTGGCATTGTTTCCGTACTCGGAATGGCTGTTCAGGCGATATCCCAGTTCGGCGCTGAAACCGTGCAGCCTTTTTATGTACAGAGTCGCGTAGGGACCGGCAATCCGCGCGCTCAGCTCCTCTGTTCCACCCGACGCCGGAATGATCGATTGCCGGTAATGGAAGCCGGCCAGCATCGACAGCCAGGGACTGATCACATAGCTTCCAAACAGATCGGCATTGTGGAACACACCTTCGAAGGAACTGTCCCCGAACTGGTCGGAAAAACTTCGCTCCGTCGATGTCAGATTGTAACCGCCATTGATGTTCGGCTTTCCAGTGCGTAAAGCCGCCTGGAATCCGGTGTTGATTATGTTGAGCGAATAAGTGTTATCGGCATCCTGGAATGCTCCGGCATCGTAGTCACCGTCAAAGTCATTATGGTGGAAAAACGGGGATACCGTGAGCCCATCTGTCACGCTGACGTCTGCCTTTCCATAGAATGAGTTGGAACGGAATCCGTCATCACCAAACGTGCCGGTATTGTCCGGATCGGCAGCTGCGCTGAATCCGTCACTCGATTCCCGATTGAAATTGAGCGTATAGGTGTGTTTCCGGTCAATGGTTCCGTTCAAGGCCGCGGACGCTTGAAAGGAATTGTATGTTCCATATGAGAGCTGACCAGGGAGCGCGTTGTACAGAACAGGCCTGTTGAACTGACATTCCCGACCTCCAGACACATCCAGTTGAATACAACAGAACCACTGGCATCAGGAGAGCTATATTACAGCATCATGCATGCCTTTGGCACGGTGGAGAACGGCATCACGGATTTTTGGGGC
Organism: Balneolales bacterium; assembly: GCA_007120555.1. Lineage (GTDB taxonomy): Bacteria > Bacteroidota > Rhodothermia > Balneolales > Natronogracilivirgulaceae > SKNL01. Next base: position 3,441 of record SKNL01000086.1, on the reverse strand, counting down.
CTGGACCAGGGCGCCAATATCCGTTTCATCCTTGAGTACGGCATTAGTGACAGATTCTCTGTCTTCGCCGCACGATCGAGCATGGACAAGGTCTACGACATGGGGTTCCGGTATCTGTACCTGCAGCAGATGACGGGAAGCGGCTATCCGGTCTCCGCCGGACTGGTTGTCACGGCCGGTTGGATGACCGAGGATTACACGTTCCTGAATCAGACATATCCATTTTCAGATCGCAACCAGCTCAGTCTGGCCCTGCCGGTCTCGCGAAAATTCGATGACCGGTTCAGCCTGTTGCTCGTCCCGACAGCTGCCGCTTTCAGCCGGACCAACCCACTGCTGAGAATCGAAGATCCCCTCGATACCGATGAGATCTTCGCCGGTTTGGGGATGGGCTCACGATACAAATTCACCAGCCGGTCGTCTGTAACGGTCCAGTACGTGCCATCCTACCGATTTGAAAATGAAACAGTGAACCAGAATTTTGCCATCGGTCTTGACATGGAAACGGGCGGACACGTGTTCCAGATATTCTTTTCAAATGCAAGGGCTTTGAATGATGCCTACCTGCTGGCGGGCCCCAACGGGAATATCCAGGACTTTAAAATCCGGTTCGGATTCAACATCAACCGCTCCTTTCAGATACGTTGACCGGTAGTATAATACCTTAACTGAAAGGCGTGCTCATCATGATCTTGCCAAGAGCCTCCTGCAAGATCGCAGAGTAGGATCCATCCTGGTCCATCGCATCAAACCGGTTGGTGATATCAAGATTTCCCCAGCCTACTGCTTCCCCGCTCACATTGTCCCAGATCAGATAATTCATTTCCAGTTTGAGCCGATGCTCAGTGCGGCCCTCATGCCCGGCATACGAGCCGCCCCCTACTTCCACGGCAAAGGGCTCAAAGGATAAAAGATCAAGAACAAGCACAAAGCGGGAATCACTTTTTTCATCGGTCAGTTTCGTTCCTGCAACAGGTGATATCATTTCAATGCTTCTGTTACGCACATCAAATGTGCGCAAACCGAACTCATTATCCCGAAAAACCCCCTCATCCAGGAATCCGGTAACTTCGACCCCGGCTGCCTGTTGGATGTACTGCGGAAGTCGTTCATTCAGCACGCGGCGTTCAATATGGTTCAGGGAACTGAACACATGATCCGGAAAATCTGATTGCAGCGCACTTGCCTCGGCAATGAGTATGGAAAAAACAGGATCGCCGGCACTCAGATCAATTTCCTGGCTGAAATAAAGCTGGTTTTTCCCCGAACAGGAAAATAAAAGGAGAACAGAGACGATCAATACGGCAAACAGGGGAACTCTTTGATACAACGGCATAACGTGGCAACTCACTTATATTAACATTCTAAAAAATCCATTGTTAAAATGGCACTTCATATGATAACGCTTGACTGAATACGGATTCCTTACGGGCAATAGGGAATGACTTAAACAAATGCTCAAACCGTATCGAATCGGCCAGAAGATACGTCCTTCTGCCATCTCATGTTTCAAGTTTTACATCTTTTAAACAGATGATTTCCGGATTGTGCCGGAGGTGGGCCTGGAAATAGTCGCATCACTCTTGGAAAAGGGCATTGTAGTGCCGGAAAAACCGCTCCAGGTGGTCGATATTGGCCAGATCCAGCTGCTCCTGCCGGATGAAGTCCCGCATCTCATCCTGAAAATGATCCAGGTTTCGAAGAATGGATCGCTCGTTCAACCGCCGGACCCGCTGGATGTCCCCATCTTTCCCGATGAAAAGACGCTGGCTCTCTGTGTAACGGTTCTGCTGCGTGGCAACACCATAGGTGGGCACATCCTGTTGCAAGCTGACATTGTATTTCAGCAATGCGGTGACCTTGCCTTCTGCCAGGACCCGGACAAACTCATGGGGGGAGAGACGGCTTGCCTCATAACCTTTGCGAAACAGATAGCGGCTCTCCATGTCCGTAAACTCAAATCCCGCCAGGCGGTCACTCATAATGGAGAGTGCAAAATCGCCTTGTATGAATTCAACACTTTCCTCATGCACATTATAGTTCATCAAAAGGGTTTCGCTCCTGACATTATTCGATAGGGTTACGTGTCCCGTCTTGAAATCCTCAAAAAGATAGGGCGAGCCAGCGGTTTCCACTTCCCTGATGGTTTGGATCATTGTTCGCCTGTCCACAATGTCTCTCAGCGACTCAATCGTAATTTCCGACTGGGCATCTGCTTTGCCGGGAAAAGAGACGACAGCGATAAGCATACAGATTAACGTACTGTTTTTGACAACGGATTTGATCATGTTTGCTGATATTTCGTGATTTCTTTACGACCTGATCGATTGCCGTTAAAAAGGTTAACCGTTCCATGCTTTCCAAACTAATTGACCGGAAATACTATCTCAAGTCAAAATTTCATGGATGAGCGTAACCCATCTACACTTTACCTTTCAGCATCAAATTCCAGTACATCCATGGCAGACCGAACTTTTTGAGCACGTACATGTCATAGCGCTCTTCGCTCTGGTCGAACGGGAACGTGGGATCGGGTTCGTTGTTGTAGTCAAATTCCGCAAGCACCATTTTCCCGTAGCCGGTAACCAGCGGACAGGAGCTGTACCCGTTGTAGGATGTGTTCAGTGCCTCGGATTCCTCATCCAGCTGTGCCGCCTTGCGCAGCTTCAGGATGTTGTCCGTCACCACCGGGGCCTGCTTGCGGATCGCAGAGCCGGTTTTGGCCGTCGGCACCCCGGCGACATCCCCCAGCGAGAAAATGTTCGGATAGCGATTGTGCTGAAGGGAATAATGATCCACATCAAGCCATCCCTTCAGGGCGCCATCCTGGATGGCTATGGGGCTGTTTTTGATAAAGTCGGGGGCGCTCATCGGCGGCACGACATGTATCATGCTGTACGCCACCTCTTTCCGGGTCACATTGCCGTCCGCGTCGGTTACATCGAAGACCGCAATCCCCTCTTCACCTTTTACTTCCACGAGATTTTGGGCAAAATGGACCTGAATGTCCTTTTCCTTGATGACCCGACGCAGGGTTTTGGCAAAGGCCTCCACACCAAACACCACCGATCCGGGAGTAAAGAAATGGAGTTCCAGGTTCTTTCTGATGCCCCGTTTCCGCAGGGATTCGTCAGCCAGATACATGATTTTCTGCGGAGCGCCACCGCATTTGACCGGAGTGTTGGGCTGTGTGAAAAGTATCTTCCCCTCTTTCACGGAAGAGAGCACTTTCCAGGTGTACGGCGCCTTGTCCACCTCGTAAACACTGCAAACACCGTTTGAATTGATCGCCTCGGACAACCCCTTCACGGCATCCCAGTTGATCTGGATGCCGGGCGCCACCACGAGATACCGGTAGGTGATCACGACCTCTTTGGCCGTTTCCAGCTCATTTTCTTCCGGACGGAACATCGTCACCTTGTCCTTTATCCATTTGACCCG